>NZ_MUFH01000132.1:0-6826 GCF_001996115.1 Salinivibrio sp. MA427 | reverse complement strand
GTCCGTACTTACGCATTTTTTCCACCAAGGTGGTTCGCCGCATACTCAACATGTCCGCGGCTCTGGCGACGACGCCTGACTGCGCCTCAAGTGCCTGCTTGATCAGATCAACTTCTACCTCAGCCAGGGTCTCTTTAAGATTAACGCCCTCGGGAGGCAAACTAGTAAAACCTGGACTGTCAGAAAAGCCTGGCATCTCATCGTCAAACGCGGGAATATCTGGCTCACAAAACATCGCAGTGAGTGCCTCTCGCTCTGCCATTTCGGTGTCTTCTACCGAATACGCTTCTGGCTGAAATTCAGGAATATCACTGTAGCGATATTTCGCGGGAAGGTGATTTACATCCACCATTTGCCCCGGATATAAAATCACCAAGCGTTCGATAAGGTTGGCCAATTCACGCACGTTCCCCGGCCACTGATGTTCCATTAGCGAATTAATTGCTCGCGGTGAAATATGAATTCGTCCATTTCCTTCACCATCTAGACGAGACATCAGTTCGTGGATAAGCAAGGGAATATCGTCAATACGATCTCGCAATGCAGGCATCTCAATCGGGAATACGTTGAGTCGGTAATAGAGATCTTCGCGAAATTCGCCTTCTTGGATCATCGTTTCCAGTGTGCGGTGAGTGGCAGCAACCACTCTGACATTGGCGCGAATACTTTTATTTCCTCCCACTCGCTCAAACGTACGCTCTTGAAGGACGCGTAACAACTTCACTTGCATTGGCATCGGCATATCGCCGAT
The DNA here is from genome assembly GCF_001996115.1 of Salinivibrio sp. MA427. Lineage (NCBI taxonomy): Bacteria > Pseudomonadati > Pseudomonadota > Gammaproteobacteria > Vibrionales > Vibrionaceae > Salinivibrio > Salinivibrio sp. MA427. The sequence continues at coordinate 6,075 of NZ_MUFH01000132.1, read as the reverse complement.
TTCATCCAAAAAGAGCGTTCCACCCTCCGCAAGTTCAAAACGTCCTTTGCGCGCTGAAATTGCGCCGGTAAATGCCCCTTTTTCATGGCCAAAGAGTTCACTTTCGAGGAGCTCTCCGGGAATCGCACCACAGTTCACCGGCACAAAAGGACCGGTCGCGCGTGAGGATGAATGATGAATATGGCGTGCAACCACTTCTTTACCGGTGCCAGACTCACCTAAAATCAACACACTTGCCTCGGTTGAAGCAACCTGATCAATTAAATGACGAACCTGTTCAATCACATCGCTCTTGCCAACCATATTATGAAAGGCGGTGTTGTCACCTGCGAGTTGTGGAATACTAAACGCTTGTTTTCCAGCAAACTCACGGCAATGGTGTAAGGCGTCAAACAATTGTGGGTAATTTAACGGTAAGCCCAGTTCGCCGACATAATTAGGCAACCCGGAAAGTTCACGATCATGACGTCGAATCGCAATCACTGGAACATGGTGATAGGTCGCAAGTTGGTCAAGCACTTTCTCTAACAGCGATGTCGAGCGGACGTGACCAAGAAAACATGCGCCCCAGTTTTGCTCCCAGAGTGCATCACTGACATCTGTGGTCGAGTGAAGCGCGTAACGCTCGCCGATAAAATCGAGTATCACGCCGAGATCGTGACGAAACTGGTCATCGTCATCGATAACAAGGATCTTTGCTAAATCTTGCATGTGTGAGATACGTCTGCCCTGATAACTTATTATTATTGTGCCGCTCGTAAGCAACAACAATCTCAATTTTAATCAAGACATTGTAATAGAGAACGCGCATAAGGCAACCGGAGACACAGTAAACCTGTGACTCCAGTGCCATGTCCGTCTTTTGGTAGGCGGTTTAACTGGTCGCTTGGGTCATATTATGGTATTCAGAGGGAATCTGGTCCCAAGCTGATTTTATCTCTCGCAATAGCTCAATCACATCGTCAATGGGTTCTGGCGTATTGTCTAAGTTGGCGGCACTGACTTGTCGAATCATAAAGTCATAAATGGCATCCAAATTATCCGCGATATCACCGCCCTCATCCATAGATAAACAAGCCCGTAGATTGATAATAATATCCAATGCCTTACCTAGGCGCTCACCTTTGACGGATAAATCGCCTTGTGCCATCGCCGCCTTGCCTTGAATTAAACGCTCAATAGCCCCGGCCATCAGCATCTGGATAACCTTATGAGGCGACGCGGCGCTTAACTGACTGTCAACCGAGACCTTCTTATAGGCCTGTAGTGAGCCTCTCATAGTCTTCCTCACCTATTGAAATTTCTTATACAGCTGCACAGACTGCTTCCCCTTGCGCTGCTGTAACAAGCGCTTGGCAGATTCTGCTTTGTGCTCTTCGAGCGTATCAATGAGCGTTTTTGTTCTTGCCAACGCCTCGGACCATTGTGGGTGACTCGGCGCCTGTGTTGACGCTGCAATCTTATCGAGCAGCGTTTTTCTATCATGCAATTGTTGAGCCAGCTTTTCTGGATCAATATCACTTAGGGTTAAGTGCTGAGCAATGTCTGCATCCATTACCTCTAAGGTGGCGAGCCAATCCGCTATCTCTGTCATGGCTAACCTGGCATGATGTTTTGCATTGCTTGCAATTGAGAACGCATTTGACTCGTTGCTTCTTCCATCGCAGAAAAGCGCTGCATGGTTCGTGACTCTAAGCTTTCCATGCGTCGATCTAACTCACGCTGATCATCACGTAATCTCAGCTTTTGCTCTGAAAGCGTGCTTTCACGGTTACTGATCGCTCCACCCGCGCCGGTGAACCCATTGACCACCTGCTCTAATTGACGCGCAAAGCCATCATTGCCACCGAAAAAACCTTCTAAAGCGTTAAAGTTTTGACGCAGCTGGCGGTCTAACACTTTATTGTCGATTTCTAAACGACCATCCATGGTGGTCGTCACCCCAAGTTCACTCAATGTTTTCATCCCTTCAGGCGCTTTCTCTATCGGGGATGAAAATAAGTTACGTAACCGACTGGTCGCCGTACGTATCACACTTTCACCCGCCAACGGACCGCCTTGTTGCGTTTCGGGATCATATTGGCTAACGGCTTGAGAGACACGGAAGAACGCATTGTAGTTATCAACAAAAGACGTAATCGTTGATCGTACCGATTCTCGGTCATGCTCTACCGCCAGTGAAAGTGGCTTATCACTGGTTTGGTCAACTTCTAACGAGACACCCTCGATAGCATTATCAAATGTATTGGTTGTACTGGACACCGAGGCGATACCATCAATCAGTATCTTGGCATCTTGTGCTGCCTGCATTTGCGTCATGCCATTATTAGCTTGTCCAGCTTGAAACCCTAACTGGTGGAGTGCACTGCCTATCTGAGCATCAACATTCACTTCGATCCGATTCGCTTCCCCGGTTYTATTACCGTTTAGCACCATACGTGTGCCACTATCGTCTTGGATAAGCGACGCCTGGATCCCGGGGTTTTTAGGATCGTTGTTAATCGCCCGCACAACGTCAGCCAAGCTGTCTTTGCCTTGCGGCACATCGATCACACTGGTGCGATTACCCATGGTGATCGTAAGTTTACCCGTACCCAACGAGGCATCAGGTTCGACGCCTGGCGAGACAAGCTTATGAGCCCCCGCAAGTTGCTGTACATCAATCTGATAACGTCCAGGGATGGCGTCCGGTGTTGCCGTAGCACCGAGCGCGTCGGGGTTGCTCACCGATGTGGTTCTCGCCGAAAAACCTTCGTTGCGACGAAAATCATACATCTGGGTTTTAAGTGTCGCGAGAGAATCTTTTAATCGACCAAACGCACTAATGTCGGTTTCAACGTCATTAGTGCGTTTGATAATCCGCTCTTGCTTGGGTGCACGTTCAGCATCCACGATTTTAGTGACCATGGCATTAATATCCATGCCACCGCCCATGCCTGCTGCTTTTACACTCATAACGACTCTCTCACCTCGTTACACCTTCTCTGTGACCAGCCCTCGCGCGTGTTGCGACAATTGCTTAGCAAGCTCTAACATTTCTTTTTCTGGAATTTGACGGATGATATCGCCACTGTTCATTTCATACACGGTGACAATGCTACGTCCTGTGTCTTCATCCAGTCGGAATGCGAGCCCTTTGTTAAAGTCAGACATAAACTCATCTAGCCGGGCGACCAGCTTTTCAAGCTGTTGTCGTTGTAGCTGACGGTTTTCTTCAATGCGCTGCGACTGTTCAACACGCCGTTGCTGCATTGATTCTCGCGCTTCTCGGCGTTCAGCTTGCTGATGCTGATTCACCGGATCAGACTGCGTTTTTCCAACTCTTACATCTTTTGCAATCTTTGTGCCATCAGAGGGTTTTGAGTGCAGCAGGGATGAATTGGAAACGGATGAAATGTCCATTGCTATTCACCTCCAAAAACGTAGCGGCGGCGATTAGGCCGCCGCTCGTGAATGGTTAACCGAGCAAGCTCAGTGCCGCTTGTGGTGCCTGCTTGGCTTGCGCCAAAATCGAGGTACCAGACTGCTGCAGAATTTGCGATTTGGTCAAGTTCGTTGTTTCTTTCGCGAAATCAACATCACGGATTCGGCTGTTCGAGGCCGATACGTTTTCATTGACGTTATCCAAGTTCGCAATTGTATGGCTCAAACGGTTTTGCTTCGCACCCAATTCAGCACGGTGAGAATCGATAAATTGCATCGCATTATCGATCATACCGACCGCTTTTTGTGCGCCACCCATAGACGAAACATCCACATCTTTGATGGTTTCATCCACTTTGGTGCCCATGGAGAGCGACGTAGCCAGCGCCCCTGAGAAGGTTGCATCCGAACCTGCCCCAGTGACAATTTGCAGCTCACCGTCTTCCGTCACCGATGCACTGAGTTTATCGTCAGCCTGACCATTAATGTAGGTCGCGATTTCTTCAATGTCATCACCGCCTTTCGCCGTTACATTGATCGACGTTGAGGTGCCATCCGCATTGGTGATATTGATTGCCATGGTTGCACCGGCAGTAGCTGTCCACCCTGCTGACTTACCATTCGTAGCCGTAAAGCTAGCACCACCCATTTCACTATGGTCAGCACGGATGTTTTTGAACTCCATCATTACCGCTTCACCAGCATCAGCACCCACTTGGAACGAACGCGTACCAAATGTGCCGTTGAGGAGCTTCGCACCACCGAACGAGGTGGTTTCTGCGATACGGTTCAACTCATCTTGTAACGCCACAACCTCTTCTTGGATTGCACCACGCTCAGCATCACCGTTTGCACCGTTAGCGGATTGCAGTGACAAGTCACGCATACGTTGCAAGATGTTGCTTGACTCTTCCATCGCCCCTTCAGCGGTTTGCGCCATTGAGATACCGTCATTGGCATTTCGAACAGCCACACCCAAGCCACTACTTTGTGCCATCAAGCGGTTAGAAATCTGAAGACCTGCCGCATCATCTTTGGCACTGTTGATACGAGAGCCGGATGACAAACGCTCCATTGAGTTATTCAGCGCATCGGTTGAATTATTCAAAAATCGCTGAGCTGTCATCGCAGGGACGTTAGTGTTAACAGTAATAGCCATAACTATTCTCCTTAGGTTCTAGGTCCGGCTTCGCCCAGCTGACCAGGGAAAACCAGTGTAAAATTGTTCACAACCCATGTAGCGGCGCACGTTGAGAAAGCTTTAGCTTTTTTGTTGTGCGTGTCGGTATTAATACCGATGCCGTATGGCGCTATGAAGGTTAACGCCCAAAGGAGAGATATCTTTAGTGGGATTTTGATAAAAATTGGCATAAAAAAAGCGGCAATCGCTTGCCGCTTTTTTTTACCTGTAAAAACGAGAGGTTATTGCAGAAGGTTCAATGCTGCTTGCGGCATCTGTTTGGCCTGAGCCAGCATCGAGGTACCCGCCTGCTGTAGGATTTGACCTTTGGTCATTGCCGTCGTTTCACGCGCAAAGTCTGTGTCTCGAATACGACTGTTTGAAGCCGACACATTTTCCTGGATATTCGACAAGTTGCTAATGGTGTGGCTGAGTCGATTTTGCTTCGCGCCCAAATCCGCCCGCTGACTGTCGATATAACGCATCGCCGAATCGACAACGCCAACAGCCATTTGAGCACCACCGACATCGGACACATCGAGGTCTGCCGCTGTCACTAAGTCACCGTTACCCGAAACCATGCCCAGAGAGGCGGCGAGTCCACCACTAAAATTGACGGCACCTGCGACTTTATTCTCTTCAATAAAGATTTGCAGCTGTCCTTCCTCGTCAACGGACGCGGTGAGCATTTCATCTGACTGACCGTTGATATAGCTTGCCAGCTCTTCCACATCATCGCCTGCTTTCGCGCCGATACTTAAGCTGACGTTTTCACCCTCTTTAGTGGTAAATTGCAGCTGTAATGTCGAGGCTGCACCATCCACTTCCCAGCCAGCTGATTTGGGTTGACTGCCGACAAATTCTACGCCACCCATGCGGAAATCATCTGCACGAATGCTCGAGAGTCCCATAATGATCGCTTCACCGGCGTCAGCACCAATTTGGAACGAGGCTTCACCAAACGAACCATTCAGTAATCGACGTCCACCAAAGGCTGTCGTTTCTGCAATTCGGTTCAGCTCATCTTTCAGTGCCTCAACCTCTTCTTGGATAGCCACACGTTCAGATTTACCATTGGCACCGTTAGCAGATTGCAAGGAAAGGTCCCGCATACGCTGCAAAATATTGGTAGACTCTTGCATAGCCCCTTCGGCAGTCTGGCAATCGAGATACCATCATTGGCGTTCCGCATTGCCACATCAAGCCCTCGAGTTTGGGCCACTAATCGGTTAGATATCTGCAAACCCGCCGCGTCGTCTTTAGCACTGTTGATTCGGCTACCTGACGACAGACGTTCCATTGAATTGTTCAACTCATCGGTCGCTTTATTCAGGTAACGCTGCGCAGTCATCGCAGACACGTTGGTGTTAACTGTTACACCCATTTTGCTCTCCTTTGACTTTCGCTTGCTTTGCGAAACAGCCTACCCGCGACGTGTTGCACTGTGTAATGGCGGTGCTGCGGGAACAGCT
>NZ_MUFH01000131.1:0-10939 GCF_001996115.1 Salinivibrio sp. MA427 | reverse complement strand
AGCCAATACGGCGGCTTTCTCGGCCGTGCCACCAATTCCAATACCTAACATACCCGGTGGGCACCAACCCGCGCCCATGGTCGGCAATGTTTTCTCAACCCACTCAGCCACATCGTCAGATGGATTCAACATCACCATCTTAGTTTTGTTTTCCGAACCACCGCCTTTGGCTGCAATTTGAATGTCTACCGCGTCGCCCGGCACCATATCGATGTGCACTACCGCAGGGCTATTATCGCGGGTGTTTTGGCGTTTACCGGCCGGATCGGCAACCACGGAGGCACGTAGCGGATTGTCAGGGTTAGTGTAGGCACGTCGTACCCCTTCATCGACCATTTCTTGCACCGTCATATCATGACGATCCCACTGCACCGCCATGCCCACTTTGACAAAACAGGTGACAATACCTGTATCTTGGCAAATAGGACGCTTACCTTCCGCCGACATGCGGGAGTTAATCAGAATTTGCGCAATGGCGTCTTTTGCCGCCTGGCTTTGTTCCTTGTTGTACGCTTTTTCAAGGGCTTGTACAAAATCAAGGGGATGGTAGTAAGAGATATATTGCAGGGCATCTGCAACACTTTCGATCACGTCTTGCTGTTTAATTGTGGTCATCATTGCCTCTGGTGTCATTTGCAGGACCCAAAGCGGGTATCCAGTGTGGGGGAGCTTTCCCCTCGTTATTATCGGTTGGCGATCAATTTTCGAGTAGCGCTCGATTGTCGGTTGACGCTAGATGTAAATCGCATATAGCCAAGTTGCCTCATCGAATTATAGAAGTTGATAATGGCAACAGCGTTGCTTGGTTATTTTTGTTGGCCCATGCCGGAAAAGGCCTAGCTATGATACGCTTAGCGCTATTCGCGCGCCACACAGCGCTTCAACCGTGATCACAAAAAGAACAATGCAGCGACAAAATGCCATGACACTGACAACGACGCCCATCGATTATACGCCGGATCTTGCGGTGACCCTCTTTGATCGGATTGCCCACCAGCCCTGGGCGATGCTGCTCCACTCGGCCACGCGAACCCACCCAGACAGTCGTTTCGATATCTTGGTCGCCGATCCGGTTGCCACCATTACTGCGCGTTATAACCAGGTGACAACCTATTACGCAGATGGCACAACCACCACCCACACGCAAGACCCTTTTCACTGGGTGGCCGATCTTCAGGCCAAGCTTTTACCCACCGCGGATCCGATAGCGCCTTGGCCATTTATTGGTGGCGCCTTGGGGTACTTTGGCTATGATCTCGGTCGATGGGTGGAAGTGCTACCGGCATTGGCGAAAGACGAGCTCGAGGTGCCGGATATGGCGGTCGGGCTCTATGACTGGGCAGTGGTGATCGATCATCATCAGCGCCAAGCGGTGGTGATTGCACCCAATAGCCAACAACGATGGCAGTGGCTAACCGAGCAACACGCGCCAACCTCGCCGGTACCCTTTTCTCTCACCGGGCCTTGGCAGGCTAACATGACCGCGCAACAATACGGCGAAAAGTTCGACACCGTCCAAGCGTATTTACACGCGGGCGATTGCTATCAAATCAATCTCGCTCAACGCTTTTCTGCACCCTATCAGGGTAACGAGTGGCACGCGTATCGCAAATTGGCCGCGAACAACGGCGCGCCGTTTTCGGGCTTTATTCGCCTGCAAGACAGCGCCCTGTTGTCGGTCTCGCCTGAGCGCTTTTTATCGGTGCACGACAAACAGATAGAAACCAAACCCATTAAAGGCACACGCCCGCGCGATCCCGATCCACAAAAAGACGCACAACGCGCCCAAGCATTGAAGTCGGCTGAAAAAGATCGCGCCGAAAATTTGATGATTGTAGACTTATTACGCAATGATATTGGTCGCATTGCCTCGCCAGGTTCCGTATCTGTGCCTAAACTCTTTGATATAGAAAGTTTTCCTGCTGTCCACCACATGGTCAGTACAGTGACTGGACGCTTACCCGACGACAAGACAGCACTCGATTTACTGCGCGCCGCGTTTCCTGGCGGGTCAATTACCGGGGCACCAAAGGTGCGGGCAATGGAAATCATTGAAGAACTCGAGCCCCATCGTCGTCATATTTATTGTGGCAGCTTTGCCTATATCAGCCGCTGTGGACGAATGGATACCAGCATTACCATTCGTACGTTGGTTGGTCATCAAGGACAACTTCATGTTTGGGCAGGTGGCGGGTTGGTTGCTGACAGCCAAGCCGACGCCGAATATCAGGAGACGCTCGATAAAGTGAGCCGAATTTTACCCGTACTGGCAGAAGATGAGGCATTGAGCACACCTATTCAGGATTAAGGAGAGTGGATGCAGTTACTCACCGCTGACAAGGCGTATTTCTCACCCCTAAATGTCTCCCCCCTGGGCAGTACAATACAGACAGTGCCTGGGTTTTGGCCGCGCTACGAAGGAGAGTGTTTCCTCGCTGATCACGGTGCGGCCACGCGACTATCACCGACCGACGTGGTCCGTGCATTTTCACTCACCCCTTTAGCGCGCCACGACAGCCGTATTCTCAATCGCGTGCGGCTATCTCCGCGCATTCTCGGTGGGGCGGATTTTCAACCCGCCGCAGTATTGATCGGGCTGGTGCCTAGGCCGTCAGGCATTCATTTGGTGTTAACCCAACGCGCCAGTCACCTTAAACATCACCCGGGACAAGTGAGCTTCCCGGGCGGAAAACGCGAGTCTATCGATCACGATAATATTGCCACCGCCACCCGTGAAATGTGGGAAGAAACCGGTATTCGCGTCACGCGCGACGCTGTCATTGGCCACTTGTGTCCCTTGCCCACAGTGACGGGCTATTATATTCATCCGGTGCTTGCCTGGGTGGATCCCGATTATCAGCCTTGTCTGGATCCCAATGAAGTGGCCGCCTGCTTTGAAGTGCCCTTAGATACCTTGTGTTATCCCGGCCACATCCGAGAACAATCGTTTTTAATCTACGGACAATGGCACCCTGTGAGTGCGTTTTATCATCACGATCATCTTGTTTGGGGAGCCACTGCCCAGCTGTTACGCGCGTTGATCAGTCAACTCACGCTGTTTCACTTTCCGGTCAATCGCACCATAAACCCTACCAATACTATGGACTTTGGCGCACTTTGATGCATATTTACCCAACACAAACCCGTACACACCTGCCTACTTAATCGCACTAAAGCGCTTTTATTATTGATAGTTGTCACATTTTGGTGCAATAGTCCGGGCGCGCCTTTTCATATCGCGATCTAGCGCTTGGTTTTCTGCGTGGAAATCGCCAGAATTCGCCTTCCCTGATTCCTGTTCCCTACAATGTGAGTAGTATTGTTATGCAAACAACCTCGACGACTGGTACCCGCGCAACCACGCGCCCGCGCTGGACCAAACAAGACACAACCTGGGCGCTTTCCCTTTTTGGCACCGCTGTTGGAGCCGGCATCCTCTTTCTTCCCATCAATGCGGGGATGAGCGGTTTTTGGCCATTGGTTGTGATGACCTTATTAGTTGGCCCGATGACCTTTTTTGCTCACCGTGGTTTGTCTCGTTTTGTGCTCTCGTCCAAAAACGCAGGCAGCGATATCACCGAGGTAGTTGAAGAGCACTTTGGCGTCGGCGCGGGTAAAATCATCACCCTGTTGTACTTTTTCGCGATTTACCCGATTGTTCTGATCTACGGTGTCGGCATCACCAACACCGTTGATTCCTTCTTGGTTAACCAGCTTGGTATGGCATCACCACCGCGGGCAATTTTGTCACTGGCCCTGATTTTGGGAATGATGGCTATCATGCTTCTGGGCGAGAAAATGATGTTGCGTGTCACCCAGTTCTTGGTTTATCCGCTGGTTGCCATCTTAGTATTTATGTCGCTCTATCTTATCCCAGAGTGGAACACCGCCGCCCTGTCGCAAGTGCCTTCAGCCGGCGATTTTGCTATCACTCTTTGGATCTCGATTCCGGTGCTGGTATTTGCGTTTAACCACAGCCCAGCGATTTCATCTTTCTCATTGGCACAACGTCGCGATCATGGTGATGATGCAGAACAAAAGTCTGGCCAAATTCTAATGCGCGCAGCAGCGATGCTGGTTGGCTTTGTGATGTTGTTTGTATTCTCTTGCGTCCTGTCGCTGACACCAGCGGACCTGGAAGCGGCCAAAGCAGAGAACATTGCGATTTTGTCTTACCTTGCCAACAAGCATGAGAGCCCATTTATTTCCTTCTTGGGCCCATTGGTTGCCTTTGTCGCGATTGTGTCTTCATTCTTCGGCCATTATTTGGGCGCACGTGAAGGTCTAAATGGCATAGTCGTGAAAACCCTGCGTAGTGCAGGTAAACCGATCAACCGCAAGAAAATTGACGTGTTTACCGTGGTCTTTATGATCCTCACCATTTGGTTGGTGGCGACCCTAAACCCAAGTATTTTGGGGATGATTGAATCACTTGGCGGCCCTATCATTGCCACCATCCTGTTTATTATGCCAATGTATGCCGTAAAAAACGTGCCAGCAATGCAGAAGTATTCAGGTACAATCAGTAACGTCTTTGTTCTTATCATGGGCTTGGTCGCGATTTCAGCGATTATGTACGGCATGCTTTTTTAATTAATCATGACCGTTAATCAGCGCGCGCAGCAGGTGCTATAGGACTGCTGTTACTGGGGCATTAATCCCAGCCGCATTCATCGATGTTTGCGGGATAACCAGGAGCAGTGAACGCTGCTCCTTTCATTATGGCAAGCCACCGGCATTGCCAGCACAGTCAATACCATGGACGGATGGCGTAAACACTAAATCCATTGCCCTTAGGGCATTGACTGAGGTAAACACATGATCAGTGTTTTTGACATTTTCAAGATTGGCGTTGGCCCGTCCAGCTCGCATACTGTTGGCCCAATGAAAGCCGGCCAGTGTTTTGTTGATGCGCTTATTGCTAACCAACGCTTGACCGACGTCGACCGCGTGACGGTTGACGTTTATGGCTCTTTGTCTTTAACTGGCAAAGGCCACCACACCGACATCGCGATCATTATGGGCCTCGCAGGCAACAGCCCTGAAACCGTTGATATCGACGCGATCCCTAGCTTTGTTAAACGTGTCGAAGACACAGAGCAATTGCCGTTGGGCGAACAGCAGCATGTCGTCACCTTTTTGCGTGATGGCGGCATGAACTTTCACCAAACCAACCTCTCCTTGCATGAAAACGGCATGCGTATTCATGCTTGGCAAGGCGATGAGTGCGTGCTGAGCAAAACCTACTACTCCATTGGTGGCGGCTTTATTGTTGAAGAAGCCGAGTTTGGTCAGCCTGCCATGCAAGCGGTGCAAGTCCCTCACGACTTTAATAGCGCAGACGGCTTGCTCGCACTGACGCAAGAAACCGGTTTTTCTATCAGCGGCTTAGTGATGGCCAACATGCGTAGCATGCATAGCCAAGCAGAAATTGACACCTATTTCGCCAATATCTGGAAAACCATGCAAGCGTGTATGTACCGTGGTATGGAAAACGAAGGCGTGTTGCCCGGTCCATTGCGTGTACCTCGTCGAGCCGCTGCGTTGCATCACCAGCTCAAAACCACCGAAAAATACAACATCGATCCGATGTCGGTGGTGGACTGGGTCAATATGTTTGCCTTTGCGGTGAACGAAGAAAACGCCGCCGGTGGCCGTGTTGTAACCGCGCCAACGAATGGGGCATGCGGAATTATTCCTGCCGTCCTCGCCTACTACGATAAATTTATTGAGCCGGTCGATAAGCAAACCTATACCCGCTACTTTGCTGCATCCGGTGCGATTGGCGGCTTATATAAACAAAACGCGTCTATTTCTGGGGCAGAAGTGGGTTGCCAAGGTGAAGTCGGGGTCGCGTGTTCAATGGCCGCCGCCGGTTTGGCTGAACTTATGGGCGGTAATCCGCACCAGGTGTGTATGGCAGCTGAAATCGCAATGGAGCACAACTTAGGCCTTACCTGCGATCCGGTCGCTGGACAGGTGCAAGTGCCGTGTATTGAGCGTAACGGCATTGCGGCGGTGAAGGCGATCAATGCATCACGCATGGCACTACAACGTTCTTCCGAGCCACGGGTGTCGTTAGATAAAGTGATCGAAACCATGATGGAAACCGGTAAAGACATGAACGCCAAATACCGTGAAACATCACAAGGTGGCCTAGCTGTCACCGTGATGTGCTAATCCCAGAGAATCACACCAGGTAGCCACACGCTATCGAAAAGTAACGCGTTATATTGCTGATTAAAACCATCAAAAAGGCCCGGGACATCACGTCACCGGGCCTTTTTATCTGCGCTTTTTATCTGCGTTTACACCGCAAACAGACAGTGTGTTTTCCACTGCCCTCACAGGTATGATTTAAGCCGCGTGGGTGGCCATCGCAGGCTTTTTCGCATCACGTGTTAGCTCACCAACCGGAAGTACGGTACGGCCATATTCCTCGTTAAGCACCTGCGCCATCGCAAAATACATCGCGCTTAAGCCACACACAATCCCTTCAAATCCGGCAATGGTGCCAATGAGTGTACTGCCGGTAAAATCACGCGCCGCGAGCAAGAAAAACAGGATAGTCAGGCTACCAAATACAAACTGTTTAGCACGGCAATAGCGCAATGAGCCAATAAACATAAATCCAGTGAACACACCCCACAACACCAAATACCAACCCATAAAGGCAGCAGGGCTTGCGTCAGCCAGACCCATTTTTGGCATCACAATCAGGCCAACAAGCGTCAACCAGAACAACCCATAAGAGGTAAACGCGGTTGTTCCGAACGTATTGCCTTTTTTGAATTCCATGATCCCCACAATCACCTGCGCTAAGCCGCCATAAAACAGCCCCATCGCCAAAATCATGCTATCAATCGGAAAAAACCCTGCATTATGAATGTTCAATAATACCGTGGTCATTCCAAAACCCATCAGCCCTAAAGNTCAATACTCAAAATAAGCGCCCAAAACCACGGATAAAAGTGATTATCACGCGCAAAAACGCGGCAATATTACGGGTTACAGACTAGATGTAAATAACTTTTAGCGCTTAGCGTTGCTTTCATAAACAAGAGAGCCAAAATAGCCAATAAAACTGGGCAATTCCGGTTTGTTGATAATAAAAAAGCAGCAAAATGCTGCTTTTTCACTCAATTGTTCAAGCATAGCGCGTTAGCGAGTACTAAAGCCTTTACTATGCAGAAATTCTTTCATAAACGGACGCGCTTCTTTTTCCAATGTGGCAGACACTTGTTCGCTCCAGCTCATGTCTTTATTGCCGCCTGTACGTGTTTGATAATACTCGCGCACTTGGTTGTCGTAGTCACTTAGCGCCGCTTCATCAATCGCCTGATAACGATTTTCGTGAACGATAAGACTGGCCGGTAGTTTCGGTTTGGTTTCAGGATCTTGTGCAGGTACACCTAAGCACATACCAAATAATGGCAACACATGGTTAGGCATATCCAGCAACTCGGCGACTTTATTCGGTTGGTTACGCAACCCACCGATATACACACCGCCAAGACCCATGGACTCCGCTGCGACCATCGCATTTTGCGCCATGATTGCGCCGTCAATCGCGCCAATTAACGTTTGCTCAGTAAAGCCCAACTTGGCATTGGGATTGATTTGCTCATGACGATGAAAGTCCGCACACCACACCAAAAACTCGGCGCAGTCGGCTACATACGCTTGGTTGCCCGCGTATTCCGCCAGTAAACGTCGTTTGTCGCTATCGGTCACACGAATAATACTGGTGCATTGTAAAAAGCTTGAGCTCGACGCCGAGCGCGCCGCATCAATAATCTGGCTCAGTTGCTCTGACGAAATGGTTGCTTGACTAAATTTGCGAATAGAGCGGTGAGAAAGTAATGTCTCAATCGTTGGGTTCATTATGTTTCCTTATTAGACGTTGAGCCGTACAAGAGGGATGAACTGGTTGTACACCTTTATGGGCCGACGCGCAATCAACACAATAGCGACGCTCTGCGGCCATACTACCCGTGATCTCCCGCCGGTCGTGCGATTCGGTATAGACGTTCACAGCAATCGGTTTTGCCTATCGGTGCAAAAGGGAAATTCGTCTTTTCTCTCCATCGCCTATCAGGCATAGTAACAACATTAATGCCAAAGGAGATGAATATGTTCGTCGTAATTTTCGGTCGCCCAGGGTGCCCTTTTTGTGTTCGCGCCAAAGACCTAGCGGAAGATCTTAAAACCAACCGTGATGACTTTAACTATCGTTATGTCGATATTCACGCAGAAGGCATCAGCAAAGCGGATTTGGAAAAAACCGTCGGCAAACCGGTTGAAACCGTGCCACAGATTTTCGTTGATCAAGCGCACGTTGGCGGCTTTACCGAATTTGAAGCCTACGCCAAAGAAAACCTCGGCCTGTTCCAAGACTAATCGGTTGAACCATCGATAAAAACCAGCCCATTGGCTGGTTTTTTTGTTTTTGGCGGTCGTTGATATATCGAGGTTGTCGTCTAGCGCCTTGATTAACGCTAGGAACGTTGCCGCTCACGCGTAATACGCTTGCCGATAATATCCACAAGCCTGTCAGTTATCAGTTGCTTTTTCATCAACACACCGTGAACCGTATCGTATCGTTCAGCACTAATCTCCTCACCGGTCAGTACGATAATCGCAGCCGTTGGCTGTGTTTCTTGAATCACTGGAATTAAGCGCCAACCCGATCCGTCGGGTAAACCAATATCCAACAAGACAGCATCATACGCGTGTTGCGTTAACAACGATTGAGCTTGGCTCAGTGTGAGAGCATGATCAAGCGTCATATAATCACTGACCATCGCCTGAACAATTCGATGTAAATCTATATCGTCTTCAACGTGCAAAATTTTTGCCTGTGTAGACGTTAGCAACTGTTGTTTTACTAGACTGATGAGTTGTTTGTGATCGATGGGTTTTGCTAACCATTCAATGTTTTCAGCGTCGCCATTAAGCTCTAACCGTCCTTGTTTCATCTTTGCAGACACCACAACAATGGGAATATTAGCGGTGTCGGCATGCTGTCTTATCCGACGAATAATATCGAGCCCACCGATATCGGGCAGCATTAAATCTAAGCTGATTAAATCATAATGCCTTACTTGTAACGCTTTTAACGCCGCCATACCCTCTTGGCTAATATCGACTCGGTATCCAGCCTCTTCCAGCACTATTTTTAATAGACTAGCCACGTCGGAATCATCTTCAATCACTAGAATATTATATGAAGAGTTAATGTTTGGTTTGTCACCAATGTTCGAGTCAGTCGGCCTATGCTGATCGACCGATTTGGTCTTCACTGTTTCATGCAACGGCAGCTGAAAGTAAAAACGGGCGCCTTTTCCCGGGATCGACTCAAACCCTATCTTGCCATTCATTTTTTCAACGAGTTCACGGGTAATCGCAAGCCCTAACCCCGTGCCACCTTTTTGCCGTGTATCTGTGCTATCGGCTTGGGCAAACTTTTGGAAAATTTTGGGGTAAAAGTCCGCAGCAATGCCACAACCTTGGTCAGTAACACTCACGGTCACGTGCTGTTCATCCACCACGGTATCGATGGTGACCGTCGCCCCATCAGGCGAAAACTTGATCGCATTAGATAGCAGATTAGCCAATACTTGCTTCAGCCTTTGTTTGTCTACTCGAACCTCGGCATCAGCCGTTTCACTGTTCAAGATGATGTCGACGTGCCGCTCTGCACCGTATGCTTTATTTTCTTCTAAACATTGTTCAAGGATGGGATCAATAGATTGAACTTGCATATCAAAATACAACTGGCCGGCCGCTATTTTTTCGATATCGAGTAAATCGTTGATCAATAACGCTAACCGCTCGCTATTACGGTGTGCGGTGTTGAGTATTTTTTGGGCTTTATCAGGGATCTCACCCAAGCGTCCACCCAGCACTAAACTCAGTGCACCAGACACTGAGGTAAGCGGCGTACGCAACTCATGACTGACCGTAGAAATGAACTCATTCTTCATTTGCTCATGGCGTTTGCGTTCGGTGATATTTTGGGCAATCCCGAGGAAACCGGTAACCTCTTGACTGTCGTTGTATATCGCCGTTACTGTCAACGTAACCGGAATATGCTGGCCTTGCTTATGGACATAACACCATTCACGCGTTTCTGCGCCCTCTAACATCGGAATGGTCATAAATGTCTCAAACCCAGTTATCGCCCGATTAAACTGACCTGATAGCGCCTGAGATCGTTCTTCCACCTCGTCAGGCACATGAAACAAGGCAGGGCTGTGTTTATCCACGACCTCGGCAGAATGGTAACCAAGCAGTCGCTCGGCGCCGGTGTTGAATAAAGTAATTATGCCTCTCGTATCCGTCGCGATAATCGCAACCTCAGTCGAGGCGGCCAATATATTACTGAGCAGATCGGAGGTGCTTGCCAGTTCACGGGTACGGTCCTTTACCTCTTGCTTTAAGTTTGCTCGTGCCTTTTCCAATTCACGGAAGTTATCACTAAGCGCATGGCTCATATCTTGCAGCGATGTCGACAAAACAGCATATTCCGCTACTCGGCTTTGAGGCAGCACAACACTCGATTGATAGCGTATTTTTTCAGGTAGATGACGACTTGCCCTATCGAGTCGTGATAGAGGCTGAATCAGGATTCGGCTCAACGAAAAGGCCGCGAGTATACTCAAAAAAGCAATGCCTGAAAGCATAATAAAGCTTTGATTACGACTCCTTTCAATAGCCTCTATCAATGGCGCTGCCGGCCGTTCTGCAAGCAAGACCATAGCGTCGGACCGGTCTGTTAATGGCAGTTGGTAACGATAAAAGCCCGATTGCCAGCGATTAACCAAATTAACCCCCGACGCCGGCAACCAAATAGACAGGTTATCGGCACTGGTTAGCGGCCGGACTCCCCCTGGTAAAACAGAGTGTAAATCACCGACCTTCACTGTCGGTGTTCCCT
>NZ_MUFH01000130.1:0-6934 GCF_001996115.1 Salinivibrio sp. MA427 | reverse complement strand
GTAGAGAAACTCCGTGATAAAGAAGATTCACTGGAGTCTCGAAACGATGAACTGGCTCTGCAGCAGGCGAAGTTGGATGACCTTCTGGTTAAGCGCGCGACGTTAGAAGATGAGCTGAGCAACCTGAAGCGCAAACGCAGCAATGCAAAAGCAGAGCTCGATGCAAAATTTCAGGATTTAATTGCCGATCCGAGCACAGATATTAGCCCGTATCAGCAGGCCTACCAACAAACATGGCAGAAGGTGAATGATCAGCAGCGCGAACAGGCTGCCAACGAAACCGCGATTATTGAGCAGAAAAAACATCTGGCAAAACTCGAGCGTGAGCAAGCATTGCTGGCAACGACGTTAGAAAACTTGCATGAAGCGATGCGCGAAGCCCGTGCAGAGCGTCTGCGCAAAGAGCTAACGCAGAAAGACACCATTGAGGTTGTCCATAGCCTGACTTGTTCGCCAAACATGACACTGTCTTCCTGTGCAAATCAAGGCAAGACCTTGACCATGCAGAAAGCCATTCGAGAGTTCCGTGGTCAGGTAACCAACTTTGTTACCGAATCAGACGCTGTGAAACAAAATATTGATAACGTGGCGTTCAATATTCACGTGACCAACAGCGAGATCATGGACGCGGGCTTTACCGGCGGCACGGATTACACTACTCGGATAAAAGCAGAGCTGGTGAGTCGTCCGGATAAGACAGCCTCATGCCGTTTGCTTGATTTGGAAGACAGATACTGTGTTGAGACGACACAAGCACAGAAACAAGCACAGCGTAAGCAGCAGGCAAAACGTTGGGTAAACGTGACTGTCCGCTCTAACCGTTATGATGACAACGTAACCATCAACGATGTGACTTATGGCAGTACACCAGTCGAGCTGATGTTACCGGTTGGTAATCACGATCTGACGGTGACCAAACCCGGCTTTATTCCCTATGATCGAGAAATTTATCTAGGTAAAGATCAAGTGGTATGGGCCAAGCTTAGAGAGCAACCAAACCAGCCGCCCAGTCCAGGCAAAAAGTTTACTGATCCCGTTGCAAAAAACCTGGAAGCACCGCAAATGGTCGTCATTGGCGCCGGTGAGTACAAAGTGGGCCCTGATGCGCGCGAAAACGTGGCAATTCAGCAATCATTCGCGATAGGCGCCACACCTGTCACCGTCGAGCAGTTTGATGCCTTTGTCACTGCGTCTGGGTATGTCACTGCCGCGGAACAAGGCAATGGCTGTAATACGCTGGTAAACGGTGAAATCAGTCAAAGTTTAGAATCAGATTGGCGTCAGCCAGGCTTTGATCAAGCGGCTGATTCGCCCGTTGTGTGTGTTAACCAAGACGACGCCAACGCCTATATTGATTGGCTCAGCCAGCAAACTGGGCAACATTATGCACTTCCTAACGACGTTGAATGGGAAGTCGCAGCACGCGGCGGCACAGAAAGTGACTATTGGTGGGGCAATGACATTGGCGTGGGAAATGCGAATACCGGTTGGAGCGGCACAGTCTGGTCTAACGATCGTACCTCGCCCGTGAAAAGCTTTCCGCCTAATCCATTCGGTGTTTATGACACTGCGGGTAACGTCTGGGAGTGGGTTGGCAGCGACACGCCGCTTGCACGTGGTGGCGCTTGGAACTTCTCTCCTCAGCGTTCACGTGCCTCTGAGCGTCTAGAGTTGGGTGAAAACACCAGTGCTAATTACCTTGGTTTTCGAGTTATCAGACACATTAAAACTCGCTAAATTAAGCATTCACCCACATATAAAACAAACGCCGCTAAAAAAGCGGCGTTTTTTATATCGGACGTTTCTTACTTACGCTTACTACGTTTACCTACCCAAAGCTAACTCGCCTATTACCGGCTCTGCCATCTTGCAGCATAACAATCTTGATATTAAGTTGCTTTATCCTGTGTCAATAGGTCAAAGCCCCCCTACCCAACGTCTAATCTTCTAGATATAGTAAAGTCTGTAAACGCAATTTGTCCCGATAGACGCGTTTGCAGTTCCTAACACTGTTAGGTGCAGTCAGATAAGGAGCTTATATCAACTACCCTCATGGTATGAGTGAATTATCTAGACAACCTCTTCTACACGTCGTACAGGATAACTCCCTTCGGGGAAATCTTGTCTTTGCCGGCTTTATGCCGGCTTTTTTTTATGCTCCAATAGCTTGTCGACTTTTCACTATCGACCCAGAATCGTTACTCTCAAAACAATAATAACGCGTCGGTAAGCTATATGAATCACCCGCTCTCTCCCTCCCCTGTGCCTCCAGCTTTGTCTATGCTTGAGCAGCTCCCCGGTTGTTGGGGCTGTAAAGACACGCATTCAGTGTTTGTTTATGCCAACACTGAATATTGCCGGCTCATCGGCCTCGAACAGCCACAAGACTGTATCGGTAAAACTGACTACGATATGCCTAGCCCTACCACACGGTTTGCGCGTCAATTTCAGGCACAGGATCATTACGTGATGGAAACGGGTAAGCGTCTTCGTGTACTCGACATTCATCCTTACGCGAACGGCCGCTGGTACGCGCACTTATTTACAAAAACGCCTTGGTATAATGACAAGGGTGAAGTGTGCGGTGTGATGTTTTGTGGCCAAGAGCTGAGTGATACCGCTATTTTAGAAGTGGGTCACTGGATATGTCATGCGGTGACACATCCGGAAGAAGCGCAAACGGATCATCACCACCACCAATCACATATCCATCTCACTGCGCGTGAGCAGGAAGTTCTATTCCTTCATTTACACGGCAAAAAGCCGCAGAGCATTGCAAACACCTTATCCGTTTCCGTCAAAACCATCGAAAACCACTTTGCGCACTTACGCGAGAAGTTCGAGGCTGACTCCAAAGCGGCGCTACTTGAACGCGCACTCGCGCAAGGGTTTGGATCTGCAATACCAGAAAGCCTGTTAACCCAACAGCTCTCTATCGTGCTTCGAGATTAATGACACAAAACGACAAACAAAGAGGCCAATATATCGCTATATTGGCCTCTTCCGCAGGTTTACGGTGCTAAGCGCTCAATGTCCCAGCTTTCATCTTTTTGCCGTTGATACAAGAATCGATCATGCAAACGATGCGCACCGCCTTGCCAAAACTCAATGCTCTTAGGTATCACACGATAACCGCCCCAAAAAGTGGGGACCGGCACTTCACCTTTCTCAAACTGCTTTTTCAGCTCTAAAAATTTTCCCTCTAGCGCCGATCGCGCAGACAATCGTTCACTCTGCTTACTCGCCCACGCCGCAATTTGGCTCTCCTTTGGACGAGACGTAAAATATTTAAAAACGTCTTTTTTACTCAAAGGCACGGCTTCACCCATAATGTGGACTTGCCGCTCGATAAAGTGCCAGGGAAAATGCAAACTAATTTGGCTATTTTCCTTGAGGTGTAGCGCTTTGCGACTGCCTAGATTGGTATAAAATACAAAGCCATCTTGGTTAAAATCTTTCAATAACACGATGCGTTGAAAAGGCTGCCCATGCTCATCAACAGTCGCAATCGTCATCGCGGTCGGATCGGGCACCTGAGTATCAATCGCTTGCTGCAGCCAGTGCTCAAACAGATCCATTGGCGTACTCGGCAAATCGTCGCGACGCAATCCCCCTTTTGTATATTCTCGTCGAATATCGGACAAATCCATTGCTCTCTCCCATTCATTTACTTTCCACTATTTTGCGCAGGAAAACGCTGATTAACAAGTTGATTTTCATCTATACATGGCGCCTACTAGGCGACTTTTTATGGTTTAACCAAAGTTACCCTGTTCCTAGCAATACGGTGAAAAGTGACTCGCTCATCTAAACTAGAAGGTATCCACATTGATACGAGGAAAAGGCCGTCAAGGCGCAGTATTTTCGACATTATTTTGATATCAGTAAGTTGCGTTTTTAGAAAGCCATCTTGCACTGCTATGACTCATGTTTAAGGTATGGCAAACTGAGTAGACCTTGGTCAAATTAAACTATGTTTGGACGTAACGACGCATCAAGCGATGTCGCTAAGTCCTTAGTAGAGAGAGACAATCAGTAATGAAGCGATGGCACATCATTGTCCTGATCCTGTTTATCTCATTTGGGACGGTTGGACTAACGACAAAGGAAGCCCGCTGGGTCGATAAAGTCGCTAACTTTTACGGTGATCGTGCAGGTAAACGCGTTACCGCATGGCGGAATATGGTCGAAAATAGTCAAGATGTATCAGAGCTCGATAAGCTCGACCGCGTCAATGATTTTTTCAACCAACTGTATTTTGTTGATGATATCGACTTGTGGGGCCAAAAAGACTACTGGGCAACGCCGCTTGAATTTCTTGGTGCTGCTGCTGGCGATTGTGAAGATTTTAGTATCGCTAAGTATTTTTCGCTACGAGAATTAGGAATCGATGATAAAAAGTTGCGGCTTGTTTACGTCAAAGCCATCCGCCTTGACCAATTCCATATGGTCGTCGCTTATTACCCAACCCCTTCTTCCGAGCCGGTGCTATTAGACAACTTAGACCCAGAGATTAAACGCGCGTCATTACGCCGCGATCTGTTACCTATCTATAGTTTTAATGGTAGCCGATTATGGTTAATGAAAGAGCGTGGACAAGGTGAACTAGCGGGCAACGCCTCAAGGCTTGGCCTTTGGAATGATTTGCGCACTCGTGTCGAGTCGCTAGAAATGCAAAAACCGATTAGACAATACGATAGGTAAACACCGATGACGTTATTCAATCAAATATTTACGTGGATGCTGGTGATTTTCTTCTGCATAGTGCTGGGCGTCTTCGGTATAGAACTCAACACCACGCGGAATTTTTTACTCAGTCAACAAACCTCTGATGTCAACAATACCGTGAACTCAATGGGGCTAGCGCTCGCACCCTACCTTGAATCGGATGATAAGGTGGCAGCCGAATCAGTGATAAACGCTTTTTTTGATGGAGGATTCTATCGTGAAGTTAATCTTACCTTGTTGTCTGATAACAGTGAGATTACGCGAGAATATCCTGTCCAAATCCAAGGTGTGCCGCAGTGGTTTATCAATCTAGATATTTTCCCCGTCATCACTGAAAAGCAAACCATCACCAGCGGCTGGATGCAACTTGCTGAAGTAGAAGTCGTTGCCCATCCTGGCTACGCCTACAAACAATTATGGAAGTCCTTTGTTCAACTCGGCACAATCATGGCAATCATCTTTGTTATTGCTTCATTAATAATCGGCTGGCAACTGCAACGTTCCCTAAGACCTCTTGCTCGTATTACCGCAAAAGCAGGCGAGATTGCGAAAAACAAATTTGGCGATCCCATTCCTCTGCCACCAACGACCGATCTCAAAACGGTCGTTAATGCGATCAATGTCATGACAGACCAACTTAAGCGTTATTTTGAACAACAAGCAAAAGAGGCAGACCGCCTGCGAAAAGCCGCTTATCGTGACCCAGTCTCAGGCCTTGGAAACCGTAGCTTTTATGTCGCTCAACTTAATTCTTGGTTAACAGAGTCTGGCATTGGTGGAATGGCGCTCATCAAAGTAGACCTTATCAGCGACGCATATGAAAACCAGGGGTTTGAAGCCGGCGATCTTGTCGTAGAGCAGTTCGCCAACCACTTAACAACCACCATTATCAGCGACGATAACATGACAGCGGCAAGGTTGAGCAAAGACGAGTTTGTCGTATTGGCACCCAACACCGATTCTGAGGATTTGCTTGTATTAGGCGAACGCGTCATTGCCATAGTCGTCGACATGCAAGCGGATCCATCAGAGCTGATACAACCCAAGGTTGCTGTCGGGTTAGCGGTCAATGGCGGCGGCAACCAAAAGGCCAGTGTATTGCTGTCACAAGCTGACAACGCACTCTCACAGGCACGAAATACGCCTGAGCACCCTTTGACCTTAATCGACCATTCTATTGGTGATGCGGCGATGGGCAAACAGCAATGGAAAGCACTGCTTCATGAGGCCGTCGCGAAAGAACTCTTTGTGTTCAAATATCAGTCAGCCACTGACAGTCAGTCCAACCGCCTCCATCAGGAAGTGTTCTCAGCAATTGAAAAAGATGGCAACTATTATGGCGCCGGTCATTTCTTAGGGGCGGTAGAGCAACTTCAAATGGGCGAGATTCTAGATAAACACGTCGTTTCACATGTGCTTAAAACTCTAGACCAAGATCCAAGTGTTGGCCCTCTCGCCGTGAACTTGACCTTGAGTAGTATAACCAACGCATCCTTTATTCGCTGGCTGGGGACAATCTTGAGTCAACACCGTAGACTTGCCGGCCAACTACTTTTTGAAATTCCAGAGGGAGCATTTGTTCGCTATGCCGATCATACGGGTCTGCTCACGGATCAAATTCGCCAAGCCGGCTTCCAATTCGGGGTCGATAATTACGGTCGTAATTTTCAATCGCTTGATTATCTGCAACGCTTTAAGCCCGATTACGTTAAAATTGATTTCGCGTATACAAGCCATATTGAGGACGATGCGCAAGACAATGTGCTGGCCTCCATTTGTCGTACAGCGCACAATCTAAATATCACGACCATTGCCACACGGGTTGAGACAGAAGCGCAGCTCGCTCATCTTTCTGAACTGTTCGTTAATGGCTTCCAAGGGTATATCTTCAGTAATACGGACAAAGAGAACTAAAGGGTTAGACGCATGCGAAGCGTTCAAATCAAAAATCGCGTTACCTCAGTAACGCGATTTTTTTGTGCAACGATACGTCGCCGAAGATAAAACATTTACACTGTAAATTGGGGTTACACCGTCGTTGGGTTTACACTGTAAATTGCGTTTACACTGCAAATCAACGCTAGCTATTTTGCTGGTAGGGTTTCAGCTCTATCGCTGCATTATCATAAAACAAAACCGAAGGGCCATGCTCAGAGTTTATACTGTGTTTTTCTTCTCCAATGGTGCAGTGTACACGATTTAGCAG
>NZ_MUFH01000013.1:0-26237 GCF_001996115.1 Salinivibrio sp. MA427 | reverse complement strand
GCTAATATCGTGTACAAATTGACTATCAACAGGAGATTTCATTGCTGTCCCTTATATGACTATCAACTGGCCATCGATGGCCCCGGCTTGTTTTAGCGCTTGCAAAATGGCCATCAAGTCTGAGGGGGCTGCCCCCACGCCATTGACTGCGCGAACTAAATCGTCCAAGGTCACGCCTGGTTTAAAATGGAACATGCGGCCTTCTTCTTCTGTCACATTAATCTCGGTATCCGGTGTGACTACCGCTTCGCCACCGCCTAATGGATTAGGTTGATCGACATTAAAGTCTTCTTGAATCGAGACGGTCATGCCGCCATGCGTAATTGCAGCTGGACGAAGGCGCACATTTTGTCCCACCACAATGGTGCCCGTACGAGAATTGACGATGATTTTAGCCGCACCATCTCCAGGTTGAAATTCAATATTTTCTAAGGTGGATAAAAACGCGACCCGCTGGCTCACATCACGTGGCGCTCTGACACGCACCGACGTAGCATCCATCGCAGACGCTGTTGATGGTCCTAGAAAGCGGTTAATCGCATCCGCCATACGTTGAGCGGTGGTAAAGTCGGATTGAAAAAGATTAAAGGTAAGGTGATCACCTCGACCAAATGGATTCGGCACTTCGCGCTCGACCGAGGCACCGTTCGTGATTCGCCCCACAGTAGGGGTATTCCCCACCAGTTGTGAGCCATCGGCCCCCGTGGCACTAAACCCACCGACAATTAAGTTGCCTTGTGCGGTGGCATAGACGTTGCCATCCAGCCCTTTCAGAAAGGTTTGGAGCAAGGTTCCCCCTCTTAAACTTTCCGCCGAGCCAATCGATGACACAGTCACGTCAAGTTTTTGACCCTGTTTGGCAAACGCAGGGAGGTCTGCGGTCACTGCGACTGCGGCGATATTGTCTGATTGAGGGGTTGTATCAGTAGGAAGTTCGATACCAAAGTTATTTAGCATCGACTTAAAACTTTGGTCAGTAAAATCAGTGCTTTCACCTGTCCCCGGCAAACCGACCACTAAACCATAGCCCGTCAACGTGTTACTCCTGACCCCAGCAACCTCGGCAACGTCTTTTATTCGAGCCGCAAGACTTGGTGTGGCTACAACCAGCAAGACTATCGATAACAACCACTTTTTCACGTCAACTCTCCGTCACAATATAGGGCTACAAGGTGACATTAAAGAATCGTGCCAACCAGCCTTGTTCTTGGGTATCTTGTCGCTCGCCGGTACCGGAATATTGAATTCTGGCATTGGATATACGGGTTGAAGCAATGGTGTTATCCGGACCAATATCGGCGGGTCGAATGGTACCGCTCAAGCGAATGTATTCATCGCCTGAGTTCAGCGTTAACCATTTTTCGCCGCGCACCATTAAGTTGCCATTGGCCAACACATTAATCACTTGTACCGAAATAGAGCCTTGCAGACTATTACTTTGATCTGCCGATGAAGAACCCGTTGATGAATTATCATTGCTCACTTCATACGACAAGGTGCGCTCGCCAATGGTGATTTCTTCCCCTCCTAAGGACAGAGGATCCATGCTCAAGTCGTTTGACTTGGCCAAATCGGAGCTCGCACTTTTTTGAGCCTGAGTGTTTTCCTCAAGCATGACCGTCACGATATCCCCAAGTCCACTGGGTTTTGAGCCATTATATAAATCACGCTGTTGGCTGGTATTAAACAAAGATCCTGTCGCCGTTGCATAGTGCTCCGGAGGCTGTTGCGGGCGAATCGGAGACCAAGACGGATCGTCAGCTTTGGGATCTTCACGTTGACGTAACAAACCAATCAAGCCCTCACCTTCCGGTGTTGTATCGCCTTCAACCGCATCCGTGGTCGAGGTGGCTTGGTCAAGATCACTGCCTGTATCTTGCTGTCCCGGCAATGAACAACCGCCCATCCCTAGGAGCGTGGCAAAGAAAAGGCCCGATATTAATCCACGTTGCACCGTCATCATTGCCCCCTTATACCTTCACCATGCTTATAACTGTTGATTTACGTAACTGAGCATCTGGTCAACGGATGAGATAACTTTAGAGTTCATCTCATAAACACGTTGGGCTTCGATCATATTGACCAGTTCTTCGGTCACATTGACGTTTGAAGTTTCGAGCATCGATTGTTTTACTTCGCCAAACCCATTCAGGCCTGGTACGCCTTCTTGCGGATCACCACTGGCGCCTGTGGGTAGGTAGATATTCTGACCAACCGGCTCCAAACCACCTGGGTTAATAAAATCCACCGTCGTGATTTGACCCAAGACTTGGTTTTCTTGCTGACCGCGCAAACGGACAGAGACTTCGCCATCCGTGCCGACGGTCACACCCTGCCCCCAACATCAAACCACTCGGCAGCTCTGTGTTCTGAGATGATTGGCCGCCCGGTTGATTAATGTTTTGATAAAAAAGATCTTCAAATACCGCGCGTGACTTTTTAAAACCGACCGTCGATGCGTTGGCTAGGTTATTCGAAATCGTCGAAATATTAGTTTGCTGCGCATCAAGTCCGGTTTTGCTGACCCATAATGCTGGATGCATAATTACTTCCTCTTAATAAACCTTAGCCAAGCCGCAATAACGATGAAGACGACTCGTCCATTTTTTCTGTGGTTTTCATTAACTTCACTTGCATTTCAAAGTGACGTTGCAAGTCAATCAGCCCCGTCATTTCACCCACTGCGTTAACGTTACTGCCCTCTAAAGCTCCCGTTTGTAACGTCACACCTGCATCCGCTGGAAATACGGTGCCAGGTTCTTTGGGCTTAAATACCCCATTTTTATCTTTGAAAAGGTCTTGGTTATCTGGGCGAACGAGTTTAATTCTATCCACCATTTCCATAGCATCAGGCGGCGCCCCCTGGGGCAATACCGAGACGCCCCCCTCTTTTCCGACTTCAATTCTTGCCGCCGGCAAAGGAATAAAGATCGGCCCGCCATTTTCACCCAAAATGAGATTGCCGTTACTGTTCTGAAGTAACCCAGTTTGATCCACTTTCAAGTGACCGGCACGGGTGTAGCCTTCTTGGCCTTGGCTGTCTAATACCGACATCCAGCCTTCACCTTGAACGGCCACATCAAGATTACGGCCGGTTGTGATGGTGGAGCCTTGCTCGAAGCTATAACCAGGTCGCTCAGTCATATTAAAAACTCGGCTTGGTAACCCCTCACCGTAAGCTTGCATAGAGCGTGACTGCTCAAGATCAGCTCGGAATCCCGTGGTACTGACATTAGCTAGGTTGTTGGCGCGCAACTGCATTGCCTGCATATCTTGCTTAGCGCCACTCATGGCGAGGTATAACGCGCGATCCATATTGGTTGCCTCCACAATCGTTCTGTAGGTAACAAAGCAAGGAGCGTGCCATTAATTAAATGCATGTTTTTCAGAAAGATAGAAAGAGAAAATCAAGAAAGGGGAGATAAAAGCAGTAAACGAAGGCGAGGACTTGCCGCCTGATAGGCAGGCGGCAATAAAAGCGAGCTTAACGGATTTGCAAGATATTCTGTTGCATCTGGTTACTCACTTCCAGCGCTCGCGAGTTCGCTTGGAAATTACGTTGCGCGGTGATCAAATCGACCAGCTCTTGAGTCATATCGATATTAGATTGCTCAATGGTCCCGCTTTTCACTTGACCAAATGCGCCTTGCATCGCCTCACCAAAAATGGGATCGCCCGAGTCTTGGGTGATATCCCACTGGGTGTTACCCACCTGTGCTAAGCCTTGCTGGTTGGCGACTCGCACCATACCAACCCGACCTAATGCGACGTTTTCACCATTACTGTAGGTCGCCATAATGGTTCCTTTTGGATCAATGTCGACCTTAGTCAGATAGCCCGTCGTCGCTCCATCATCAGTGAATTTTCGCATCTCAAACGGTGCGGCATACTGAGTCGGGTTATCAAAGTTGAGCGTGAGCTGCTGATCACCGTTGGCACCGTTCATCTCTAATCCAGCGCCTGTTGGGCCCAAGGCATCGGTCACGATCGGATTACCGCCATTAATATTGTTCACTGAACCATCTGAGTTAAAGTCGATGGTGTGACCAACCTGTCCAGTGGCATTAGTTGAATTGCCACCTTGGATATTCACCGGCTTTTCACCTTCAGGATCCGTCATGGTGTAAAACACAGACCAGCTATTGGGATTGGCCGTATCGTTACCTTTCACATAATATGTCGACAACTTGTACGGCTGACCGAGCGAATCATAAACCGTCGCAGAAGTTTGCTTGTTGTAGGTTTCAGGATCTTCAAAATTAAACTGATTCGGATCTTTTGGTGCACCGCCGGCTGGTAAGTTCAAACCAATATCAACATTTTGTGACGCACGAGGCTGACCAAACTGATCCGGTACATTAAGAGACTGAGGCTCATAAGAAGAGACCTGCTGGGTATCAGGATCGACGTTGTAACCAAGCAAGTACTGACCTTCGGAATTGATAATGTCGTTATTTTTATCAAGGTGGAAAGCACCGTTGCGGGTTAAATGGTAATCATTGTTTTGCAGCTTGTCATTTGACACACCGAAGAAGCCATTGCCGCTAATCCGCAAATCGAGCGGATTATTGGTATAAATACTCGAGCCTTCGTGGAATTGCTGCGCCACGGTCGATGTTTGAACACCTGTGCCGTTGGTAGTCTTCGAGTTTGAGAAGATCGACGTCGAATACACATCACCAAACTCTGCGCGAGATTCCTTAAAGCCATAGGTATTGGCATTAGAAATGTTGTTACTGGTGGTGTTCATGTCTTTCTGGGCCGCACCAAGGCCACTTAACGCAATATTAAAACCCATTGCTTTTCACTCCTAATAAATCGGTCAGCCTTTCGTCACATTACCGACGTCGGCGTTACCGACCTCTAGCACTTCAGCCAGTTTCATCGGTGAGGAAAAGCCAGCAATATTTAACATCACATTGCCACCACCATTCCCCAACAAAACACTGTTCACATTGGCATAGGTGGACACATCAAACTCTTGTGTCTGTCCATCAACCATGCCACTCACCTTGAGCTTGTAAGTGCCCTCCGGCATAGGATTGCCGTTGYCATCCATCCCATCCCACTCGACGCGATGATCACCTGGTGGTTTGGCACCCATACTGAACGTTCTCAATAGTTGTCCTTGTTCGTTCTCAATTCGAACACTGACATTATCTAGCGCTTGAGGCAGCTTCACCATGCCCGCGACACCGCCCGTCTCACCTTTCACACCGGTGGAGCCGGGAACTAGCACGTCACGCCCTACTAACGATGACGCTTGTAATGCCTGGTTGGACGTAATCGACTCATTGAACGTATCAAACTGCTTGTTCATTTTGCCGATGCCCTCTACCGTGGCAAACGACGCCATCTGCGAGATCATCTTGTCGTTATCGACAGGTTTGGACGGATCCTGCTGTGACAGCTGCTTGGTGAGCAATTTGAGAAAGTCTTCCTGTTCGAGTGCTTGCTTACCCGTGGTCGAGTCTTGCTTCTCTTGCAGTTTTTTCTCTTGCTGCGCCTTTAGCTGGTCAATGTAGGACAGTCCGTTACTTGAACCTGTACCGTCAATTCCGGCCATCTTCGCCTCCTACATTACTGACCCATCTGAAGCGTACGCATCAGCATTTGTTTACTCGCATCGGCCACCTGAACATTGGTTTGGTAAGATCGCGACGCAGAAATCATGTTCGCCATCTCTTCCATCACATTCACGTTCGGTTTAAAAATATACCCCTCGTCATTCGACATCGGATGGTTGGGGTTATATTCCGCGCGTAATGGTTTCTGGCTCTCGACAATACCATCAATGTTGACCGGCACACTTTCGCCCTGCTGCTTAAAGCGATTAAGCTCCGCAGAGAAAATCGGATGCCGTGCTCGGTATGTCTCTTCAGCAGAG
Source organism: Salinivibrio sp. MA427 (assembly GCF_001996115.1). Lineage (NCBI taxonomy): Bacteria > Pseudomonadati > Pseudomonadota > Gammaproteobacteria > Vibrionales > Vibrionaceae > Salinivibrio > Salinivibrio sp. MA427. The sequence goes on along the minus strand of NZ_MUFH01000013.1, from coordinate 20,350 downwards.
CTACTCACCGAATTGGCATTGGCCAGGTTGCTTGATGTGGTGTTCAATCGTACTGATTCGGCGCTCATGGCCGATCCCGACACGTTAAAAATATTAAACAAACTCATCGATTATTTCCCATTCAATGCCTTCTTCATATTCTTGAACTTAGAGCCAAGAAAATCGAGTGAGGCCTGGTATTCCAGTGCGTTCTGCATGAACAAATTCTTTTCTAGCTGCGCATCAACCGTATTACCATCGCCCGTATCCGGCTGTGATGGGACACGGTACTTTTTCTCTCCGGTCACCCGGCTAGAGGCAGCGATGTGCCGCTCATTGGTGCGACTTAGGCCAATACTTGCCTCGGAGCTTGCCGCCTTGAGCGCGCGTTGAAAGTCAATATCTTGCGCTTTGTAGCCTGGCGTGTTGGCATTAGCGATATTGCTAGACAAGGTCTCTGCCCGCTTTCCTCTTACGCCAACGGTGTGCTGGTGCACACCCAATGCATTGTCAAATGTAATCGCCATGGACAACCTCCGAATTCTTACTGAATAGAATAAAGCAAACAAAGTGCCAAGTTTCGATTTAGCACTGTTTTTTGAAGTGAACACTAGGTAGGACGCGGGTTCGAAGCACTCATACTTCGACATAATGCAGCGAGGAGGCAGGTGTTAAACAAAAAAGCGGCAAACACTGTGCCGCTTTTTAAAATACTATTTTAACTTGTAGATGATGCCTGGATTACAACGGATCATCTCAAACTTATCGGTTAAACCAGTGAGTGACTCCGACGCCCCGAGAATAAGATACCCACCGGGGTTGAGCGCCCCTGCCATTTGATTAAGCACCTTGGCTTTCATATCCGGAGAAAAGTAAATCAAGACATTACGACAGAAAATAATGTCGAACTTGCCCAGCAAACTGTAGCTTTCCATCAGGTTTTGCGGACGGAAAGTCACCATTCGCTTGATATTGTCTTTGATCCGCATTTTGCCGTCACCCACATCTTCAAAAAAAGTGCGGCGACGCTCTGGAGATAAACCGCGGCCCAACGCTAAGTTGTCGTAGATGCCCTGCCGACACGCCTCTAACATCGACGTGGAAATATCTGTCGCGGTAATACTGACACTGCTCAGCATCCCAGGTTTTCGCTGCTGTGTTTCTGCGACCGTCATGGCAATCGAATAAGGCTCTTGCCCCGATGAACTGGCTGACGACCAAATTTTGATTGGTTTACGTGCTTTCGCCAGCTCTGGAAGTAAACGGTGTGCCAAGACTTCATACGGATAGGTATCACGAAACCATAGCGTCTCGTTGGTCGTCATCGCATCAATGGCCGCGACAGCTAATTCACGATTTCGTCCAGTGATGACCGACTTAACCAGCTCCGACAGTGACGCCAAGCCAAATTTATTCACAAGTGGGCTCAGGCGGCTACGCACCAGATACTGTTTACTGTCTCCGAGTACGATCCCACACTTGGACTCGAGATGCCTACAGAAGTCTCGATATTCTTGATCACTGATTGCTACATTTGTCATTAATTCACTCAATCGCTCTGGTTACGTTACGACTTAACCGCTTCAAGGACGGTAGATCCCAGCTCATCTGGATCGAACTTAGCGATAAACGAGTTGGCTCCGACGCGCTGAACCATCGCCTCGTTAAAAACCCCACTTAGTGATGAGTGCAATACTACATGAAGATCTTTAAGACTCGAATCTTTTCTAATCTCAGTTGTGAGCGTGTACCCATCCATTTCAGGCATTTCGATATCGGATATCACCAAGGCTAACTGGCTATAGATACTCCCCTCTGCGGCCATTTCTTTCAGCTTATCGAGCGCTTCTTTGCCATCTTGCACGAGGATAACGTCATAGCCGACACTTTCTACAGCACGTTTCACTTGTCGACGCGCGACACTGGAATCATCCGCTACCAAAACTTGACTAGGCGCGCTTTCCTCTCGCTCTTCACGTTTTGACAAGACTTCTTCGCTGATTTCCTCATTCACTGGGGCGATTTCGTTGAGGATTTTTTCGACATCAAGCACTTCAACCAGCTCATTATCAATTTCAGTGACGGCTGTCAGATAATGCGAGCGGCCCGTTCCCTGTGGCGGGGGCAGTATTTTTTCCCAATTCATATTAACAATGCGCTCAACAGAACCCACCAAAAATCCTTGCATGGATCGGTTGAACTCTGAAATGATCACAAATCGATTTTCAGGATCGGGAATAGCTGGTCCACCCGTTGCAAGGCTCATATCAATGACAGAGATCGTTTGACCTCGAATATGGGCCACGCCTTTGACAAGAGGATGCAAATTCGCCATCGCCGTCAATCGCGGACACTGCAAGACCTCTTTGACTTTAAAGACATTAATGCCAAAGCGTTGGTTTCTCATCAGGCGGAAAGTCAACAACTCTAAGCGGTTCTGCCCCACCAACTGCGTACGTTGGTTGACCGAATCAAGAACACCACCTGTCATAAGATAAACTCCATATTGCCCCATTTTTTTTGTAGAGTAGCATGGTAATCATAGTGGGTAATCACATGACTCTCGAGAAAGAAGGGAAATTTCTTCTTTGTCCGCTACCGATGGTTTGGAACTATGTCCAAGATATTACGCTTATTTAGCGTCACTTTGCTCGCAAGCTTTAGCCTAAGTATAGCCGCTGCAACAGTAAGTCAAATTGAAGCGGTACAAGATGCAGCAGAAAAACATGTTGCAGACATTATTTCTGTGCCCAAAAACGGCAAAATCGATATTACAGCAGGTAATCTGGATTCTCGCATGCGTCTAACAGACTGCCCTGTTCCTTTGGATACCGATGTGCCTGGACGACAACAGCTTAATACGTCGGTTACTGTGATGGTGTCTTGTGATCAAGACAACTGGCAAGTGTACATTCCGGTTAAGATTGAGCTGATGACACCCTCGGTCGTGGCGAAGCGGCCTCTTAATCGTGGCATGACTATTGCTTCAAATGATCTTGCCATTCAAATGGTAAATAGTCGGTTTCAACGCGGTAGAACCTATACTCAGCCCGCCCGCTTGATTGGTTCCAAAGTCAAACGGACGGTGGGGATGGGCGAACCGATTAGCAGTAGTGATGTCTGTGCGGTGTGTCGAAATGATGACGTTTTAATCACTGCACAAGGAAACGGACTCAATATTGTTGCAAAAGGCACGGCATTAAGTGATGGAGCGCTAGGTGAGCAAATAAAAGTCAAGAACAACAAATCTAAACGTCTCGTCGATGCTACAATCTCAGCGGTCGGCGAAGTAACGGTTAATTTCTGACTTTTTACGTCTCAATGCTAAAGTAACTGCAAAATGTGCCGATATGCTGAGCGACGGACTCAAAAGCGACTGACAGTAAGGCAATGTTATGGCGAGTATTGATCAACTACGTGGTAACCAGCAAGCGCTGACCACCACACGAAACACCAGTAACCAGACCAAAACACAAGAGACACAAGGCGGCGCGGTCCGTGAACAGCAGGGAGTGAAATCTCAAGACGATGCTGTTTCATTAAGCCAACAAAGCCAGAAGATCGACAAAATGAATCAAGAAATGGCCGCCGAGCCCCACTTTGATAGTGCGAAGGTTGAGCAAATCAAGCAAGCGATTGCTAACGGTTCGTATAGAGTGGATGCTGACAAGCTGGCTGCCAACATGATGCGCTTTGAGAATGATCTAAACGAAAGCTAAGCTGACGGAGTGGTTATGAGTCCTACTGCGCCTTTAATGACGCTTGTCGAGCAACAGCGTGAGTGTGTTCAAGCGCTGCAAACGCTCCTTGAACAAGAAGCCAGTATCATCGCGAGCCGTGTATCGGATGATATCGAAACCATCGCGAAAGAAAAACAAGCGTTAATCAATGAAATCCAGCGAAATGATGCGCAAATCAGTCGTCACTCTGAACGTGATTCACTCCATCATGACGAAACCATGCGTGAACACATCAGCGCGATCCAAACGTGTTTGTCCACCTGTAAACAACAAAACGAAACCAACGGCGTTGCATTGCAACGAGCCAGCTTAAGCATTCATCGTCTGCGCAACTTGTTCCAAGAAAGCGGTGGCAAATCAGAGCTGACTTACAACCAAGACGGCAATGCATCAGGGAGAAAAACACTCGGCACTAACATCAAAGCCTAAAAAGCGCTGTCCACCTTCCCCTCACCCCCTCTCTAAGCCTGCGCGTCAAATATTTGCCATCTATTAAAGCTTCAACCGTCCCAACGCGAAAAACAGATTAAGCAACGGTCGTTTTTAATCACAATCAATCAGCCAACTAAAAAAGCGAGCACTTGGCCCGCCTTATTGTCGTGGTTCACGCACATATTATTGGAAAATCAGACAGCGCCATTAGAAGATAATAGAGTTGTTGGTTGGCACCTGCTGTGACTCACCATAGCGTTTCATTTTTTGCATTGTATCTAGGTTCAGTTCGAGCTCTGTGACGTAACTATCACCAACTTTGTAACTCGCCACCACTTCGGCGCCGCGAATAATGCCATCGACGGCGCCTTGCGTGCTGTCACGACCTAGACTTTGATCGTTAACGCTCGCACGGCTGCTTATCCGCAATCCATAAACTTGCTCGCTCAACTCTTTGTAGGCGTCCACTTTAGACGCGCGCATCGCCCGTGTTTCTTTGTCTTCTTGGGTCGCACCTTGTTGGGCGCTGATCGAGGCCATGCCAACCGCCGAAATAATGCTTTCTTCTTTCATTCTGGTAAGAGGCTGACATGCAGAGAGCATCAATAATGCGGCGAAAAGTAATCCATGTCTTTTAAACATTTATCTACCTTACTCTTTTCCTGTGCTAAGGCTTTAGTACGACGGTTTCACGTTTCATGCGGTTTTGATCGTCGCGAATGATCACACCATCACGTTTACGCACCTTGTACAAGCTATCGATATCACGGCCAATCCGGTCCGCGGGTAAAAACCCTTGCGCTGAGGCGACAACCACACGCGACTCCATACCGATGACACGCGCATTGACGAGCACCCCACCGCCTTGACGCAGCATGGTGCCTGTTAATACATAGTCGATTTGCTGCTCAGGATCGAGCTCCTTCCAGTCACGGCTGATCGTGAAATCACCTTCTTCTGTGACCCGAATAGCGCCCGTTGACTTAAAGTCTACCACCGTAAAACCACGGCTTTGCATCTGGTAAATCAACCCTTCAGTGACAGTGTTTCCTAACCAGTTTGTTTCGCCCATATTTTGCAGATCGACAAACGAAGTCACGGCCAGCGGTGTGCGTGCCGTCAAATAAGCGTTGGTCGCTAAAAGTTCATCCGCCATGCTATTTAAAAAATAGTCGAGTGTGTGGCGTGGCCGCTGCTTAAGAAAAAACTCACTGCCTGAATACGGCTCTTTACCGTTATAAATAGGCGTATAAGCACAGCCCGTTACCAATAGCGCTACTATCGCCACTATCCACTTTTTCATCGTATCATGCTCCGCGCTCAGTCATCGATGTGAGACAAGTGTGTTATTTAGTGTATCGGTCAATGTCGTCAAACCTTTACCTTAGATTGCTCATTCTCATTTAGGAACACAACTTGCATCAGCGTCTTTGCGTCATCTTATTGGTAGGCCGTTACCCTACGCGTTAATAAAGTTAAAGCAATTTCCGTACCCACTAAGTGAGATCTTGACTATGAAAACCCTTTTGGCGCGGTTAACACTGGTTGTTAGCTTTGTTGTCACTCCGTTCACGCACGCTGCCTGGTATGAGGTATCCGCCAGTTCCCCTATACTCGAAAGCCAGCAAGCGGCGCGCGTGCGCGCACTCGAAGCGGCAACTTTTGACGCCATTCGTTTTGCGGGTGCCGATGTGGGGAGCCTTCAGCAGCTCAAACGTTTTTATACACAAGTAAAACCTGACTATCTCTTTAGCGGTAACGCGGTGCGCGAGGTGCAAGTGCTGGAGGAAGGCACGCAAGGTGGCAATTATGTGGTTAACCTGCGGCTAGATATCTACCCCTCGGCAAACGCTTGCCACAAAACCCAGTATAAAAAAGGCATAGTGTTAACCCGTTTCCCCATTATGTCGCCACAGCAGGCAGCGTTAGGTGGGATCTATCAATTCGGTGATGACTTTTCAGTTCTGTTGAGCCGTGAAGTTAAACAGCATGCACAAAGTTTTGTGGGACGCGGGATCGCCAATGTTGATGTATCACCCAATATGCCAAACGCGATTACCATGCTGGCGGACGACAAAGACGCGCAGTTTGTTGTGACAGGTGCGATCACCGACTTATCTGCCACCACGGATGATAGTGGCTTCGGCAAAGCTAAAAATAATCGACAATTAGCGGTCAATGTACAAGCGATGGACAGTGAGAGCGGGGAAGTGATCTTCCAACGCCGCTATCGTGATATCGCGCAATGGCCGTTTGAGCGACACAGCCAAGTCGATACGCAAACGGCACGGTTTTGGCAATCACCCTATGGGCAGATGGCGCGCCGGATGAGCCGAAATATTTTGTTGGATCTCGAGTCTTCACTGGCTTGCCGTGCCAGTAAGCCTAAAATAGTGTCATTAAATGACAATATTGCGCAAATTAATGTAGGCCGTGTGAATGGTGTGCAGCAAGGTGAWCAATTAAACCTATGGCATGTCGCTTCTTTCACTGATGATTTAGGGATTGTACGCACTCAGCGCCGCAAAAGCGGTATCACCCTGACCGTGGCTCGCGTGTATGAGAGTAGTGCTGAAGCTGTGATTCAGCCTCAAACCTTAACCGGCAGCATTCAAATTGGCGACATAGTGACCAAAGGGCTTAACTAAATGAAAACAGGCGCTTAAATCGCGCCTGTTTTTACGTATAATGGCCGCACGCTCTCATAGCTCAACAGGATAGAGCAGTCGCCTCCTAAGCGATCGATCGGGGTTCGAGTCCCTGTGGGAGCGCCATCCTTAATGCATGATTAATACTGAATGAGTCATGCTAAAAAAGCGTAGGCATGTAGGTCGTTAAGAGCCACAAGCTTAGCATCGCCATCACCCCGGCGAGAATATCATCCACCATGATGCCGATACCACCATGAACATGTTTGTCTAACCAGCTGATTGGCCAAGGCTTCGCCATATCGAAAAGGCGGAATAAAATAAAGCCAGCCAATACCGTTTTCCAATCTGTTGTGGGGACAAGCGCCATCGTCAACCAGAAGCCGACAAACTCATCCCAAACAATCGCACCATGATCATGGACTTGCATGTCTTTAGACGCACGCCCACAGATCGCAACCCCTGCGATTCCGCCAACAATAATGGCGATCCAAAGCCCAACAACCCCACCAAAAGTGACCAGCGCCCAATAAAACGGAATCGCAACTAACGTACCGACTGTGCCGGGCATTATCGGCGATAAGCCACCGCCAAACCCGAGCGCCAATAAGTGGATAGGATTAGCCAACGATAAACGGTGTTTAGGATCCGTCACAATTTGACTCCTTAAAATGATCCCAACCTGTCAGCGTCCAATCAAGTGGCTGACCTTGTGAAACTAACTCAAGCGCACGGTGGCCATTAATTTGACCAATACGCTGCACCTTAGTGCCACTGTGTTTTAATGCTGTATCAAGTGTGCCACGATGCATTTCTGGGACAGTAAAGCAAAGTTCATATTCCTCGCCACTCGTCAGAGCCATTTTTTGTGCGGCTGTTTCGCTATCAACCTCTGCGAGTAAACGTTCAGAAATCGGCAGCCGTGTGACCTCAATTTGCGCCCCGACATCACTGGCTTGGAGAATATGGGTTAAATCTGCATACAAACCATCAGAGATATCGATAGCAGCCGAAGCAATGCCCCGCAGTGCCTGCCCGGCAGCTACGCGCGGTTGAGCGCGATAATGATGGTTAATCAAGCGATTAGCACGCGCCTCATCAACGATGGGTTTGCCAAGCACATAAGCAAGCCCTGCCTGGCTTTCACCTAGCGATCCCGTGACATAGATCCAGTCGCCAGGTTTGGCGCCTGAACGCGTCAGTGCCTGCCCTTTAGGCACGTGGCCATGCAACGTCATGGTAATGCTTCTTGGACCTCGCGTGGTATCGCCCCCGATTAACTGAACCTGAAAGTGTTCAGCCAAAGCAGAAAACCCCTGACAAAAACCGGCCACCCAGGCTTCATCAGAATCGGGCAAGGTTAGAGCGAGCGAGCACCAAGCTGGCATCGCACCCATTGCGGCAAGATCACTTAAGTTAGAGGCTAAGGCTTTGTGAGCAACGTCGGATGCCTTGGCGGAAGGAAGAAAATGCGTGCCCTCGACTAACGTATCTGTGGTGACCACGAGTTGGCAGCCGTCTGGCACCTCAGTGATCGCACAATCATCGCCAATGCCTAGGGCGACATCTCGACGGTTAACCGGTTGACGTGCGAAATAATCGCGAATCAAATCAAATTCGTTGCGCGTCATAAAAACTATTTATCGGATTAGATCAATAAAAAGGCCAGCATGGCTGGCCTAGTAAGGAGGGATTAACGTAACCGAGGATACGCTTTATCCAAGACACCATTAACGAATTTATGGCTGTCTTCCGCACCAAAGCGTTTAGCCAACTCAATGGCTTCATTGATGACCACTTTATAAGGGACATCATCGCATTTGATCAGCTCATACATCGCAAGACGCAATAAGGCGTGCTCCATGTCGTCAAGATCTTGTAATGGACGAGACAAATACGGACGCATCTTGCTATCAAGTTCTTGATGGCTGAGCGCAACACCACTGAACAGCGTACGAAAATACGCAACATCTGTTTCCGGATCGCGAAGAAGTGGCTCTGTTTTCTGGTGCTCATCTTCTTCTTCGTATTTATCTGCGGCCAAAAACTGCGCTTCAATATCAGCGACATTCCCTTTTGCGATTTGCCATGTGTAAATGGCTTGCAATGCAAATTGGCGAGCATTACGCCGTGCGGCTGGTTTCACTTTAACCCCCATTAGGATTCAATCTGGGACAGAACATTCACCATTTCAAGCGCGCTCAGTGCAGCCTCTGCCCCTTTATTACCAGCCTTGGTACCTGCGCGTTCGATCGCTTGCTCAATGGTGTCTACCGTCAGCACACCAAAAGCAACTGGGGTTTCATACTCCAGAGCTACTTGTGCCAACCCTTTGTTACATTCTCCGGCAACATAGTCAAAATGCGGTGTGCCGCCGCGGATCACTGAGCCTAGCGCGACAATCGCATCATAACGACCGCTTTTCGCCAACTTTTGGGTCACCACAGGCAACTCGTAAGCACCGGGACAACGGACCACGGTAATATTATCGTCGTTGACTTGGCCTTGGCGCTTCAGTGCGTCAACCGCACCATCTAGCAAACTCTCATTAATAAAGCTATTAAAGCGAGAGATAACAATAGCAACCTGCGCATTGGGCGCGGCAAATGCACCTTCGATTACGTTCATGAGCCTTCCTGTGACTTGCTTTCCGGAATGAGAAACCGCGCGATTCTAGCATACTTTTTACCATTGACACCATGCTCAGTGTCTTGGGAAACGCGCCCGAGCCTCATCGCTTCTCTCAGTATTTATTCGGTCACGTATTCAACCACGTTCAGGCCAAAGCCTGACAGGGCGTGATAACGCTTTGTCGATGAAGAGAGCAAACGCATTTGTTTCACGCCCAGATCGGCTAATATTTGTGATCCAATTCCGACTCGGCGTGACGTGCCCTGCCATTTGGCACCTGCTGGTTTCTCACCTTTATCTTGCGCTTCAAACGCTTTGACTTTACTGATAATGGAATCAGGCGTCTCTTCTTTCCCCAAAATAACCAACACACCGCCTTCTTCACTGATGCGCTTCATCGCACGAGTCAGCCCCCAGCTGCGCTCAGCAGTACGATCGGAGCGAAGTAAATCGGTAAACGTATCTTGCAGATGAACCCTTACCAATGTCGGATCGGTGCTAATCTCGCCTTTACGCATCGCGTAATGAATTTGGTTATCAATGGTATCCCGGTAGGTTACCAGATCAAACTCACCAAATTCGGTCGGCAGAGTACAGGCAGCAACACGCTCGATGGTCGTTTCGTTTAAATTACGATACTCAATTAGATCGGCAATGGTGCCAAGTTTAATACCATGCTTGTCACAAAACACTTCTAAGTCAGGACGACGCGCCATGGTGCCGTCTTCATTTAAGATCTCAACAATCACCGAGGAAGGGTTAAAACCGCCTAGGCGCGCCAGATCACAGCCCGCTTCTGTATGACCTGCGCGAGTCAGTACACCGCCCTCTTGCGCCATGAGCGGAAAAACATGCCCAGGCTGTACTAAGTCGGCGGCTTTGGCATCTGACGCCACCGCCGCTTGCACGGTGCGCGCGCGGTCGGCCGCCGAAATGCCAGTGGTCACGCCTTCGGCCGCTTCAATTGAGACAGTAAAGGCGGTGGAAAACTGCGCATTGTTATCTGACACCATCAAGGGCAATCCAAGTTGCAGACAGCGCTGTTGAGTCAGCGTTAAACAAATCAAACCACGCCCGTGGGTCGCCATAAAATTGATCGCTTCTGGCGTAATGGCTTCTGCTGCAATGATCAAGTCGCCTTCATTTTCGCGATCTTCGTCATCCATCAATACCACCATCTTACCTTGGCGGATATCATCAATGATTTCTTGGGCGCTACTAATTGCCATCTTGGATTCCTTATTTCAAAAAACCGGAACGGGCGAGCGTTTCAAGACTCACGCCCGTTGATTGTGTCGGTTCAGCCGCTTTGTCTCCGAGCATCAATCGCTCAAGGTAACGGGCGATGACATCGACTTCAATGTTCACCTTACGCCCCGAAGCAAAGTGCTGAATTGTCGTTTGTTCAGCCGTATGCGGTACGATAGTGAGCTTAAACGCACTGCCATTGACGTCGTTCACCGTCAGGCTAATCCCATCGACGGTAATCGATCCTTTCAACGCCACATACTTGGCAAGTTCAGGCGGTAATGCAATCCAGTACTCCCATGCACGTCCCGTTTGACTCACTGACGTCACTTCCCCTAGGCCATCCACATGCCCAGAGACCATGTGTCCGCCAAAACGCGTAGTCGGCAACATCGCCTTTTCCAGGTTGACGTTATCGCCAACAGACAAGATCCCGAGTGATGAACGCGCCAGCGTTTCTGACGATACATCGGCGCTATAACCGGTTGCGGTCAATGCAACCACGGTTAAACACACCCCATTGGTGGCGATGCTGTCGCCCAGTTTGACATCCGAGAGGTCGAGGGCACCACTCTCTATGGTGAGGGTCATGTCTTGGCCACGGCGAGTCAGCTTTTGAATTCGGCCCACCGCTTCGATAATTCCAGTAAACATCGTATTAATACTCTTGCGTGATGACCGCATGCTCCGAGAGCGTTGCGATTAGGCGAACATCGTCACCGATAGGCGTCACTTGATTAAAATGAAAACGCGGTGCGTCATCCATACGTTGCAACCCGTCTAAAGCAATCAGCGGGCGGCTATCTGCCCCCAGCAATACCGGCGCTTGATAAACAATCAGCTCATCCACTAACGACTCAGTTAATAACTGATTCGCCAGCCTCGCGCCTGCTTCTACCCAAACCTTATCGATATCATGTTGTGCCAATGCGTGAAGGATAGCGCTGAGCGAAGCGTCGGGCATGACCCATTCGTGGACGTTATCCGGCCATATCTGACTACTTGGCATATCGACAATTCGGATCACCTCGCCCTCAAGCTGATAGACGGTCGCTTCAGGTGACGTTTTATTATGTTTATCCAAGATCACGCGCGTCGGCTGGCGCAGTACTGATTGCGGGTAATGGTCGAGGATCTCAGTTGCAAGCTGGCTACGACGTATATTTAGGCTGGGGTTATCGGCTAATACCGTGGCGCTGGTCGATAAAATAGCGCTCGCTTGGGCGCGAAATGTCTGCACATCGGCGCGCGCTGGTTCACCCGTGATCCATTTACTTTGCCCATTTGCCAAGGCGGTGCGCCCATCAAGACTGCCCGCCAGTTTGAGCTGAACATAGGGCATCTGGGTTTGCATACGTTTAATAAAACCAGGATTCAGCGCTTTGGCCTGCTCAGCCATCACACCAACTACGACCTCAATACCGGCTTGTTGTAACCGCGCGAGACCGCGCCCTGCCACTTTAGGATTAGGGTCTTGCATCGCACAGACAACACGCGTGACCTTGGCGGCAACCAACGCATCACAACACGGCGGCGTGCGACCATAATGAGAGCAAGGCTCTAAGGTGACATAAGCCGTCGCGCCCACCGCGCGCTCCCCCGCTGCTTTTAAGGCGTGAACTTCGGCGTGTGGACCACCTGGAGCAATGTGAAACCCCTCGCCCACAATGTCATCACCGTGAGCAATCACACAGCCGACATTGGGGTTAGGCGTGGTGGTAAAGCGACCTTGGGCCGCAAGCGCTAATGCGCGCGCCATCATCGTTTGATCTTGGTGGCTAGTTGTCATTTTTGTAACCGTGCAATCTCTTCACCAAATTCGCGAATATCTTCAAAGCTATGGTAAACAGAGGCAAAACGGATATAAGCCACCTTATCAAGCTCCTTCAGTGCTTCCATGACCAAGTTGCCAACCATGGCTGATCCTATTTCTCGCTCACCCGTCGCTCGCAAACGCGACTTAATGCTATTTATCGACTTTTCGATATCATCCGTACTGACAGGACGCTTCTCCAACGCACGTTGAATACCGCCCCGCAATTTATCTTCGTCAAAGGGCTCTCGATTACCGTTGGTTTTGATCACCCGTGGCATGACTAATTCCGCTGTTTCAAACGTCGTATATCGCTCAGCGCACGCCAAACACTGGCGACGACGGCGAACTTGATGGCCATCAGCCACGAGTCGAGAATCGATCACTTTGGTGTCGGTAGCACCACAGAATGGACAGTGCATGCGCGTCGTCTCCTCAATATTGTCCTGCTAGTGTAACCGATTTGCGAGGATGAAAAAGCCTCTCTAAGGAGACGGAGTACGGGTTTTGTGTCTCAACTAGACTTCGTTCTCAGATAAATATAAAAAAGGCGCCCATAGGCGCCCATCTTTTTAGATAATCTGTATTGCTTTATTAAGCATATACCGGCAAACGACGGCAGATGGCTTGGACCTTCTCTTTGGTCTCTGCAATCACTTGCTCATTGTTGATGTTATCAAGCACATCACACATCCAATGCGCGAGTTGTTCGGCGTCTTGCTCGGTAAAGCCACGACGTGTAATCGCTGGCGTCCCCACACGAATACCGGAGGTGACAAACGGGCTACGTGGATCGTTCGGTACACTGTTTTTGTTTACTGTGATGTTAGCGGCACCTAACGCGGCATCGGCTTCTTTCCCAGTAATGTCTTTATCAATTAAATCCACCAACAACAGGTGGTTGTCAGTGGAATCCGATACAATTTTATAACCGCGAGCTTGGAACCCTTTCACCATCGCACGTGCGTTATCAATCACGCGCGCTTGATAGGCTTTGAACTCTGGCTCCATCGCCTCTTTAAACGCGACGGCTTTACCCGCAATCACGTGCATCAATGGGCCGCCTTGGCCGCCAGGGAACACCGCAGAGTTGAGCTTTTTATAAATATCTTCACCGGCGTTTGATAAGATCAAACCACCACGCGGACCTGCAAGGGTTTTGTGCGTCGTCGTCGTGACCACATGTGCGTAAGGCAGTGGATCGGGATAAACACCAGCGGCAATTAAGCCAGCCACGTGTGCCATATCCACCAAGAACCAAGCCCCGACTTTATCTGCAATCTCACGCATGCGTTTCCAATCAACCACTTGTGAGTATGCAGAAAACCCGCCAATGATCATTTTTGGCTTATGCTCGAGTGCAAGCTGCTCCATTTGCTCGTAATCGATTTTACCGGCTTCATCGATACCGTAAGGGATCACATGATAATGCTTGCCGGAAAAGTTAACTGGCGAACCATGGGTTAAGTGACCACCATGCGCCAAGCTCATACCCAGTACCGTATCACCTGGGTTTAGTAGCGCCATGTAGACCGCGCTATTCGCCTGTGAGCCAGAGTGCGGCTGAACATTGGCATACTCACAGCCAAAGAGTTGACAAGCACGCTCAATCGCCAAGGCTTCGGCTTTATCCACGTATTCACAGCCGCCGTAATACCGTTTACCAGGGTAGCCTTCCGCGTATTTATTGGTCAGTTGAGAGCCTTGCGCTTCCATCACGCGCGGGCTGGTATAGTTTTCTGACGCAATCAGTTCAATGTGTTCTTCTTGACGCGTACTTTCTTCTTCCATCGCCGCAAACAGCGCTGGGTCATAATCCGCGATATTCATGTCACGCTTTAGCATTGGTCTCTCCTGACTTAACATTGGCGGGCAATCACCCATAAAGCGAACGCTAGGATCCGATAGGCCACCTAGCAACAATTAGTCTCGGTGTGATGTTTTAGATCACGCCCTGGCTTAATCGCTTTCACCTGCGAATCAAAGCGATTAAGCCAAGGCAACATCAAACGTTAGGCCTACTTACGCAAACGTTTTCGTTACCGCCATGACTGCGTTTGCTATTCTACAAAAATTCCCTTCAATCAGGTAGCCTGGGGGATGATTTTTTTATTCAAAACCCGGCTATTTTGGCTTGTATCACGGCGCAGCAGCACGCTATCCACTGTAAACACTTTACAGCGGAGTACCATAATAATGACAATCAAGACGCAGGTTATTTACGTTGTCGACTGTTTCCCAAGCCTCATTGGCGATAGAATGCGCGCCCGCACCCGCAGGCACTCGTCGCCAGTGCCCATTAACCTTTTTTAACCGCCAGCCTATTGGGTTTTGGCGGGGCTTTTGTTGCTAACACGTTTTTGTTTTTATCACGCTAATTAAGTAGGGAGAAGCCGTGTGAGCCAGTATCAACACAGCTTTAAAGAAGACATTATTGCTATCGCCTCGGGCGCGTTTTTAGTCGCCCAGGGAGTATTTTTCTTGCAACAGGCCGGACTCTTAACCGGGGGTACCACAGGCCTGGCGTTATTAGTCAGCCAATTTACCGACCTATCGTTCGGTACTTTGTATTTTCTTTGCAATTGCCCGTTTTATGTAATGGCTTGGTTTCGTATGAGTCCGCGATTTGCATTACGCAGTTTACTTGCCGGTGGCGCCGTATCGGTGATGGCTGATCATATTGCCTACTTTTTTCAAATCACTTGGCTGGCCCCCGCCTACTGTGCGGTGATTGGTGGACTATTGATGGGCGTCGGTATGTTGATGATTTTCCGCCATAATGCCAGCTTAGGCGGTTTTAACGTACTGGTGCTCTATTGTCAGGACAAGTTTGGGATCTCGGCAGGAAAGCTACAAATGGGCATCGACTGCACCATTCTCGCGTTATCTTTCTTCCTTATCGATCTGAACCTGCTGATGTGGTCTGTGGCCGGTGCGATTGTACTCAATTTAGTGTTAGCGATGAACCACAAACCGGGACGCTATCAAGCGCATCCGGCCAATCGTGGCGCGTAGACAGTATCTACACCGAGCATACGCTATCTACACCGTGAATACAGTATCTACACCGTAAATACAATAAAGCCAAGCATTACGCTTGGCTTTTTATTGCTTGCCGTATTGGTCTAACCCGTGAAATTAAATCGCTTCTTCGTCTTCTTCGCCGGTACGGATACGCACCACACGCTCAACGTCAAAGACAAAGATTTTACCATCACCAATTTTGCCGGTTTGCGCGGTCTCAATAATGGTATCGACACATTGCTCAGCAACATCGTTAGACACCACTACCTCCAATTTCACCTTAGGCAGAAAGTCCACCATGTATTCGGCACCACGATATAGTTCAGTGTGGCCTTTTTGACGACCAAAACCCTTTACCTCTGAGACGGTCATCCCTGTAATCCCGACGTCTGCCAGCGCTTCGCGTACGTCATCGAGTTTGAATGGCTTGATGATGGCTTCAATTTTTTTCATTCCGTTATCCTTCTCGTTGGCCGCAGCCGGTCCTGATGGATCAGTTGTTTAGCTGAAATTGTATCGCAGCAGGATAAAAAATCATCCATCGATTCTCGCATATCACCAAAAAGCCGCCAAAGTGTGGCGGCTTTATTGGTACGGTGCTTACCCTAGAGTAACCCGCGCGTTGCGGAACATCCGCATCCACGCACTATCTTCACCCCAATCATCTGGGTGCCAAGAGTTAGCGACAGTACGGAATACCCGCTCAGGGTGCGGCATCATAATGGTCACACGGCCCGACTCGGTAGTCAGCGCGGTAATGCCATTTGGTGAGCCATTCGGGTTGGCAGGATACGCTTGTGTTGGCTGGCCGTGATTATCGGTGTAACGCAGCGCCACCGTGCCTGACGCCTCAATCGCCGCCAAGTGCTCAGCATCGCGCACTTCTACCCGTCCTTCACCATGCGATACCGCAATGGGCATCCGTGACCCTGCCATCCCGGCAAAAAAGGCGGATGGGCTTGATTGCACTTCCACCATGCTAAAGCGGGCTTCAAAGCGCTCGGACTCATTGCGAACAAATCGTGGCCAGTGTGCAGCCCCTGGGATCAGTTCATGCAGGTTCGATAGCATCTGGCAGCCATTACACACCCCAAGTGCTAGCGTGTCTTCACGGCCAAAGAAGGCACTAAATTGGTCGCGCGCACGGCTATTAAACAGAATGGATTTCGCCCAACCTTCACCAGCGCCTAACACGTCACCGTAAGAGAAACCGCCACAGGCCACCAGCCCTTGGAAACCGTCCAAACTAACGCGTCCTGAGAGAATGTCACTCATATGAACGTCCACGGCGTTAAATCCAGCGCGATCGAAGGCGGCGGCCATTTCCACATGCGAGTTCACGCCTTGCTCACGCAAAATAGCCATGGTCGGTTGTTGACCGGTCGCGATATATGGCGCAGCAATATCTTCGTGCACATCAAAGTTCAGGCTGGCGTGCAACCCAGGATCGGCCGCCTGCTTGGCGTCAAACTCTTGACGAGCGCAGTCCGGATTATCGCGCCGCGCTTGCATTTGATAGGTGGTTTCAGCCCAAACCTGACGTAAGTGCTGGCGACTGGCTTGATAGACAGGTGCCTCACTGTGACGCACGATAATCTCATCGCTATCACTTAGGCCGCCAATCAGGTGACTGCATGCGGTTAATTGATGTTCATCCAACACCGCATTAACACGCTCGAGATCTTGCGTCGCCACTTGGATCACCGCGCCCAGCTCTTCGTTAAACAACACCGACAAGGCATCGTCGCCTAAACGGGCGATGTCCACGTCAATACCGGTGTGACCGGCAAAGGCCATTTCAGCCAAGGTAACGAATAGTCCGCCATCGGCTCGGTCGTGATACGCCAGCAGTTTTTGCTCTGCCACCAAGGTTTGCATCGCATTGAAAAAGCCTTTTAAGCGGGCGCTGTTGGTGACATCGGCAGGCTTATCGCCCAATTGATGATACACCTGAGCCAGCGCGGTTGCGCCCAGACGCTGCGCGCCTTCACCAAGATCAATCGCAATCAGGTGGCTATCACCTTTATCGCTACGCAATTGTGGGGTCACGGTACGACGCACATCTTCCACGCGGCCAAAGGCGGTGATGATCAGCGACATCGGTGCCGTCACCGTTTTGTTTTCACCGTCTTGCTGCCACTGAGTTTTCATCGACATCGAATCTTTACCCACCGGAATGGTCAGTGATAGCTCAGGACACAGCTCCTCACCCACGGCTTTGACCGCTTCGTACAAGCCAGCACCTTCGCCCGGGTGACCCGCCGCGGACATCCAGTTGGCAGACAGTTTAATGTTGGTCAGACTGCCAATATCGGCACAGGCGATATTGGTCAACGCTTCACCCACTGCCATGCGGGCAGAGGCAGCAAAATCGAGCAAGGCGGCCGGGGTACGTTCGCCCATCGCCATCGCTTCGCCGTGATAACTGTCATAACTGGCCGCCGTCACCGCACAGTTCGCCACCGGCACTTGCCACGGGCCAACCATTTGGTCACGCGCAACCAATCCGGTCACCGAGCGGTCGCCGATGGTGATCAAGAAGGTTTTCTCCGCCACTGCTGGCAAGCGTAAAACACGCTCGCAGGCTTGTGCCAGTTCAATGCCTTGGGTGTTTAGCGCGGTACCTGTCACTTGTTGGCGTGTAACGTCACGGTGCATTTTGGGCGCTTTACCCAGCAGAATATCCATCGGCATATCGATAGGGCTATTACCGAAGTGGCTATCTTCAAGCGACAGGTGACGCGCGTCGGTGGCATCACCAATGACTGCGTACGGGGCGCGTTCACGCTCGCACAAGGCTTCGAAAAGTGCCAGGTTTTCGGGTTTGACCGCCAAGACGTAACGCTCTTGTGACTCGTTACACCAAATGGCGAGCGGGCTCATTCCCGGCTCATCATTCGGAATATCACGTAAGTTAAAACACCCGCCGCGGCCGCCATCATCAACCAGCTCTGGCATCGCATTTGAAAGGCCACCCGCGCCCACATCGTGGATAAAGGCAATTGGGTTATCCTCGCCAAGCTGCCAGCAGCGATCAATCACCTCTTGGCAACGGCGTTCCATTTCTGGATTCTCACGTTGTACCGAGGCAAAGTCCAAGTCTTCCGCCGACTGGCCGGATGCCATCGACGATGCTGCTCCGCCACCAAGGCCGATGTTCATCGCCGGGCCACCTAACACAATCAGTTTGGCCCCCACGTCAATCTCACTTTTTTGCACATGGCCATCGCGGATGTTGCCCATTCCGCCTGCGAGCATGATCGGCTTGTGATAGCCGCGCACTTCCTCACCGGCATGCGAGGTCACTGATTGCTCATAGGTACGGAAGTAGCCCAGCAAGTTAGGACGGCCAAATTCGTTATTAAACGCCGCACCGCCTAGCGGGCCTTCCAGCATAATATCGAGCGCAGTGGCAATGCGCTCAGGCTTGCCATAGTCTCGCTCCCACGGCTGAATAAAGCCCGGGATTTTCAGATTAGAGACGGAAAAACCGACCAACCCTGCTTTGGGTTTACCGCCGACACCGGTCGCACCCTCGTCACGAATCTCACCGCCAGAGCCGGTCGCGGCCCCTGGCCACGGTGAAATCGCGGTGGGGTGGTTGTGGGTTTCCACCTTCATCAAAATATGGGCGGGTTCATGGTGATACTGATAGCTGTGGCTCTCTGGCGTCGGGAAAAAGCGCCCAACGTTTGAGCCCGTCATTACGGCTGCGTTGTCTTTATACGCCGACAGCACGTTATCTGGGGTTTGCTCATAGGTGTTTTTGATCATCTTAAACAGCGATTTAGGCTGCTTTTCACCATCAATGGTCCAGTCGGCGTTAAAGATTTTGTGGCGGCAATGCTCTGAGTTGGCTTGCGCAAACATCATCAGTTCGATGTCGTTGGGGTTACGCCCCAGCTGGGTAAAGTTCTCAACCAGATAGTCAATTTCGTCTTCTGCCAGAGCCAATCCTAAGACTTGGTTCGCCTCAGTCAAAGCGGCTCGACCACCCACGAGAATGTCCACGCTGTGCATCGGCGCAGGTTCCGCTTGTTCAAACAGCACCTCAGCGGCCTCAAGCTCACTAAATACCGTTTCCATCATCCGATCGTGCAACAACCCGATTAAGGTTGCGTGTTGCTCATCAGTTAATGGCGCAGAGAGTTGAATATAGTACGCGGTACCACGCTCTAAACGTTTCACCGCGTCCAACCCGCAATTATCGGCAATATCGGTTGCCTTGGATGACCACGGCGACAAGGTGCCGGGACGAGGCGTAACGAGAAACAGCGTCCCTTCAGGTGCGTGCGGCGGTAAAGTGGGTCCGTAAGTCAGCAGCTTTTCGAGCTTCTCGCGACTCGCGCTATCCAAAGGGTGATGCAAATCAGCGAAATGAATAAACTCAGCATACAGTGCCGTGACCGGTAACTGATGCGCTTGGCAGCTGGCCAGTAGTTTATTGACACGAAACTCAGACAGTGCGGGGGAACCACGCAAAATATCCATGTGCGTACGTCTCTCGTTAGCGGTAAATGAAAGGGTATACCCAAATTGACGCATCCTGGCACGATAACTTGGGTATCACCACGCTCTTGACCGCAGTGGTTTGAACACGCAAAAATGCGTTTTCGCTGGCCTTTTAAGCAGACGGCGGCCATTATAGGGCAAAATCCTTAGCGACAACACACCTGACGCAACCGTTTGCGCAAAAAATTTTCCCTCTATCCGTATCCAACCTATTCACGTAGAATGTGGCGTCTATCGATCATCGCTAGCACTACCACGCTAGCCAGCAACTGCGAGCGACAGCCTTTGATACAGCGTGACTTTTCTCTGAAATCATGGATGAC
>NZ_MUFH01000129.1:0-6982 GCF_001996115.1 Salinivibrio sp. MA427 | reverse complement strand
CACCATGAGCGAACGCCTGTGGGCTAAAGGGCGTCAGTGGATGAGCCTGGATAAGCTTTTCTTCCAACCGCTGGCGTGACTGCGCTTCGGGTAAATCGCCATCACCGGCCAAACAGTAGCCCTGAGTGCAATACTCAAGCAACTCGGTGACCAGTACCGATGGGACTTTTAAGCTGTTGTCTTGCACTGAGCGACCGACATAACTGATATACAAACGCTGCTGTGCCGACTGCAGCGCTTCTAAAAATAGGTATCTATCATCGTCGCGGCGCGAGCGATCCCCCGCCCGCGTGCGACCGACCATCAAATCAAAGCCGACACTGGGCACAGTGCGCGGGTACACGCCATCGTTCATCCCCAGCAGACACACCACATCAAAGGGAATGGAGCGCATTGGCATCAAGGTACAAAAGTTAACCTGCCCGGCCAAAAAGCGCTGGCTGACTCGCTCGTTATTGAGGCGACCATTAAAGTAATCGCGCACCACGGGCAAGGTTAGCGTATGGGTAAATGCAGCATCGCTGAGCTGTGTCAGCCAACTGTCCAACTGGGTGCGGATAAGCTTTATCGCTAACTCTTCATCGCCTTCAATGGCAAAGCAGTCATCCAGCATTTGGGTCAACCGCGCCATCCACGTCTTGCCATCGCATTCAATCGCCAGTTGCTGCTGGTAGTAAATCAAGGTGTCGATAAACAGCCCTAAACGCCCAGCAAGCTCCGCATTAAGCCCTTGGACTTCATCATAAGGCACGGTGTCTGCAAACAATCCAGCCTCACTCGGCATCGCATAGCCAAGTAACATACGTTTCAGGCCAAATAGCCACGTATTCTGATACTGCTCAGGCAAGGCAAATTGACTCGCGGTATGGGTATCAAGCCCCCAGCGAATGCCGGTTTCTTCCACCCACTGCTTAATCTGATCAAACTGTTGGCTGTCGATGGTAAAACGGCGCGACACCGCCGGCACCTCAAGAATTTCCAAAAGCTCCGCCGCACTACATCGACTATCAGGCAGGGTGAGCAGACGCAAAAAGGCGGCTAACACCGGGCTTTCTTGATCAGCGCTGCGATCTGAAATGGAAAAAGGAATAAAACGCTCGCGAGGCGCATTACCAAACACCGCTTGAATAGCTGGACTGTAGGCATTGATATCCGCCACCATCACAATCACATCACGGGGGCTAAGTGATGGGTTAGCCTCAAACATCGCGAGTAGCTGATCGTGCAGCACTTCGACTTCGCGCATCGGGCTGTGACAGGCATGGATTGCGATGGAAGCGTCATCTGGCTTGATTTCTGTTTTCGCCGCACTGATCTCGGTTTGCTTGGGATCGCCCGGCTCGTTCAAATCCAAAATATCGGCTTGGATGTGATGCAGCAGATTATCGCGGTTAACCTCAACAAAGCCGCTATCAATCTCATTACAGGCCATTTCCGAGAGCAGCAGTAAGTTATCGCGCCCCAGTTTTCCCATCGACGCCAGCAAACTGTTCCCTACTTCACCATGCTCGGGCTCATCAAGCCCCAGTGCCAATTGGCTCTCGGCGGGGATGTCTTCAATTCGGCTGATTTTATCCCGCGCTAATGCGGCACGTTTAGCCAGATAGCGCTTGTCGCGAATATCGCCCCAATAATAACGGCATGGATTGGTGAACATAAAGTGAACCTCTACGTGCTCACCCAGTGCTTGTAACGCATCCAGATAGCGTGGTGGGAGCGCGGAGATGCCAAACACAAAGACCCGCTCAATATCAGCCAGTCCCGCAGGTTTGTGCTGATGACTGGTTAAGGTATCGATAAACTCTTGATACAAATTGGCGCGATGGTAAGGCGATTGGCCCAACGCCAAGGTGTGATCGTATAAGCGGCGCCACAGTTTTTGCTGCCAAGGTTGCACATCGTCAAGCTCTGGCACTGGTTGTTCTTGCTCCCATGCCAGCACCCACTCGGGGCGATAGACCAAATACTGATCGAAAATATCGGCCACTTTTTCGGCCAGCTGATAAGCACGCTGCTGATCCTGGCTATCTTCTAAATACGCGGCTAAATCAGCGAACTCAGGCTCATCCAGACAGCTGGGTAAGATGTCCATCAGCTTCCATGTCATCGCCTCTTTGTTGAAATCACTGCGCTCAGGCACACCATCCAACACTCGCACAAATAGCTGCCAGATAAAGGTAGCGGGAAGCGGGAATTCGACATTAGCGACAATCTGCTGCTCGTTAGCGAGTGCCATTTTTAACCACTGCGCCATGCCGGGGCTTTGCACCAGAATAAGTTCTTTTTGAAAAGGGTCAGACAGCGGACGCTGTTGGATCAGGGAGACCAACAGCGATTTCAACAGTTCGAGCTGATTAGAGTGATAAACAGTAAACACAAGGCGCTCACATGGGAAAGATAACTGGCATCGATTGTGGCCGATTGCCGTGATAAGCGCAAACCGCCACCGACACGCCGCGACCTTGCACACGACTTGCTAACTGTGTGATAGCACAGCAAATCGCTGAGCGATTAAACGCGATTATCACCCACACTGAAGGCAATCAGCTGGCTGATATGGTTCAGTGAACGGCCCGACTCTTGCTGCCACTCATTAAATGCCTGTTGCGCGGCTTGCATCGCCCGCTTGGTCTCTCGGCCGCTATCAACGATTTTAGTCGCGCGCAGATAGTGCTCAATATCGCGGGTGAACAAGAAGGTGTCCTTGCCCATTCGGCGCAAGGTATAAGCACCCGTATTACCGCCCAATCGCTTACCGTGCTTTTTTAAATACTGCCATACCAAAAAACCTCTTCGAATCCCGGCCACTTTTTGCGTACCACCTGCCAGCTAATGCCCGATTGAAATACCTTCTGGCTAAACGCTGCTAACCAGCGATCATCCGGTATTTCACACAGCGCCTGATGTTCAAGCGGTGCCACCAGCATGCGTTCTAATTCTCGTTGACCACCTTTGCGATCGGCGGCACGTTGATAAATGGTGCTAAATTTTTCTCTCATGTCACAATCACGGCAGGGTCGGTAGACAATGGCCCTTATCCTACTGTATAAAAAGACAGTAAATCAACGAAGAGAGGGTAATTATGGCCGTTATCGTCAAGTACGTGGTCGAACGCGAGGGAGAAGAAAAGATGACATTTACCTCCAAAGCCGAAGCCGATGCCTACGATAAAATGTTGGATATGGCAGATGCGATGTTCGACTTGATTGGAGAAAGCGAACTAGTAGACGACGAAGAAAAGCGTGAAGCCTTGTCGCTATACCTTGCTCAACACAAAGACTCGGTCCTCGAGGCGCTGGGCGCCAAACGTAAAGCCGTCAAGAAAAAACCGGCGAAAGCGAGTGACAGTAAAACGGATGAAAGTAGCGACGACAGCAAAGACGCTGACGCTGCCTAGTACTCCCATTGCTGATCCTGTTGGCATCCGCGAAAGAGCAAGCCCACTTGGCTTGCTTTTTTTATACGCTGAACCTGTATTTCACTCGCAAGGTATCACCCACGCTATGCATCAACACGAATCAGTGCCCCGACCTGTGTGGGATTTTACCTTGGTGTTCAGTTGAGTACTTCCAACCGCTGGCGGTTGTCTTTAAGATGAAGCGTTCGATGTTTTAAGCCCAAATATCTATAAGGAGATCTCCCCCAATGGCAAGCTTTGCTCTGGCACTCGGTACCGCGACCCAAAACCAGGACGGAAAAATCATTGAAGCCTTTTTCCCGGCTCCGCTTCTTAACCCGAGCGATGATCTTGTCCGCGCATTAAGCGCGCTGACAGATTACGACGCGGGTAATCAGGTAGTAGCGATTGCACCAGAAACCTGTAGTGCTATCAGTGAAGCCTTCGCGGCGGCTGGCGCTCAAGAGGCCGCTCATTTCGCCAACATGGCACAACAAACTACCCAACCGCTGGTGCTGGTGATCCTCGAAAATGACAGCAAGCCTGCATCGGTTGCAGAAGGCTTTTTGAAGCTTCAACTGATCTCACACCGCTTAGTGAAACCACACGGTGTGGTACTTGACGGACTCTTTGGTCTGCTACACAACATTGCTTGGACCAACCAAGGCCCGATCGACTTGCCAGAGTTGCCTGAGCGTCAGATGGAAGCGCGTTTGAAAGGCGAAACGCTGACCGTTGAGTGCGTGGATAAATTCCCGAAAATGACCGATTACGTGGTACCTGCCGGTGTGCGTATTGCCGATACCGCCCGCGTTCGCTTGGGCGCCCATGTCGGTGAAGGCACCACAGTGATGCACGAAGGCTTTATCAACTTTAATGCGGGCACCGAAGGCAAAAGCATGATTGAAGGCCGCATCTCTGCGGGTGTAATGGTCGGTCAAGGAAGTGATATTGGTGGTGGCGCGTCGATTATGGGTACCCTCAGTGGCGGCGGCCAGATTGTCGTATCGATTGGCGAGAATTCACTATTAGGTGCCAACGCGGGTCTTGGTTTCCCATTGGGCGATCGTTGCACCATCGAGTCAGGCCTGTATGTCACCGCGGGCACTAAGGTAACCATGCTAGATGCTGATGGAAAAGCAGTAGAAAGTATCAAAGCGCGTGATTTGGCGGGCAAAGCGGATCTACTGTTCCGCCGTAACTCAAAAACAGGAGCGGTTGAGTGTCTGACCAACAAAAGTGCGGTCGAGCTCAACCACGAGCTACACGCCAATAACTAATTAAGCGCGCTTCTAGCGTTTTTTAAAGGCGGCCATCATGGTCGTCTTTTTTATGCCCAGTTTGCTTGAGCCACTCTCGTTTCACCGAAGTGCACCAAAAAGCACAAGCTGATTTGTGGCACATTTTTAACCACAGGGAAAAATAGGAAAAGACACAGGCGCGACGCGGCCCTGACTGGCGGGTAAATCAGCATTCGTGACCTCTCCCAAGGTAGCATTTTTGTCTTTAAGTTCAAGGGATTTCATGCTTAACAAATGTCAGGATCCGTGAAGGCTCACAGTTCAACTTTTCGTTTTTTCTCCCCCCTTTAAACATGAGCCAAGTCACGTTATCAATAGCGTAAAGCGGTAATCTAAAGATGAACCTAATACAGGGGAACAAAGAGGAACGAGTATGAGAGTGGAAATTGCAGGCAAAAACATCGAAATCACTCCCGCCATCCGTGAGCGCATCGAAAGCCGCTTTGATAAGTTGGCCAAGTGGCAGGTGGCACTCATCAATCCTCACGCTGTGATCAGTAAAGAGCCAAACCACCAGTTTAAAGTCGAAGCCAAAGCTGGGTTGCCGGGCTCAACGCTGGTTGCCTCAGCAGAAAGCGATGACATGTACAAAGCAATTAATGATGTGGGCCAAAAGCTCGAGAAGCAACTGAATAAGGTCCAACACAAAGGCGAAGCACGTCGCAATGATAAATCTGCTGCGACGGTTGCGATGGAAGAAAATCCAACCGATGAGGAAATCTAACCCTCAGCGCAACACCTAAATCGCTAAACATGTTAGCCCCGTCTTCGCGGGGCTTTTTGATCCTTGACACGCCAGCCTGCGCCCCATATGGTTAATCCATACGCAAACATAACAACACAACGCCCAATGCTGATTGACGCTCGTTTTTTTCGCTTCTTTTTTATCTCGCCAACGCGGGAGGAAGCGTGCTAAGCCCAATCAGCCTGGCGCACTAACCTCCCAACCGGGAGGTTTTTTTGTATTAGAACAAGGATAATTTATGTCAGACACACCACGCCCACTGGATGAGATACGCACGCGAATAAGCCAGCTTGATCAAGAGCTGCTGACACTATTGGCCGAGCGCCGTCGCTTAAGCCTAGACGTCGCCAAAAACAAAGTCGCGGTGCAAAAACCGATTCGCGATCAAGCCCGTGAGCAAGCCTTATTAGAAAAGCTGGTGACCAAAGCGCAAGATCACCAGTTAGATGCTCACTATGTGCTGAGCCTGTTTCACACCATTATCGAAGACTCGGTGCTGATTCAGCAACGCTATTTACAAAACCTCGCTAATCCCGACAATCAGCGTCCGGTGGCACGAGTTTCTTTCCTGGGCAACCAAGGCTCATACTCCTACCTCGCCGCGCGCCAGTATTTTAGCCGCAAGCAAACCGAACTGGTGGAGATGGCCTGTGACAGCTTTAAACAAGTAGTCGAAACGGTAGAAACCGGCCATGCCGACTATGGTATCTTACCCGTAGAAAACACCAGCTCTGGCTCAATCAACGAAGTGTACGATCATCTGCAGCACACACGTTTATCGATTGTCGGTGAGCTTACGCTGCCTATCGACCACTGCCTGCTGACTGTCGGCGACCAAGACCCAAGCCAAATTGATACCTTGTATGCCCACCCGCAACCGCACCAGCAATGCAGCGAATACATTGATACTTTGGGTAAAGTGAAGAAGATTTATTGCTCCAGCACCGCTGAAGCCATGCAACAAGTAGCGGATTTAAACCAGCCTAATGTGGCCGCGATTGGCCATGCTGCCAGTGGTGAGTTTTACGGTTTAACCGCGATTAAGAGCGAGATTGCCAACCAACAGCAAAATCACACTCGCTTTATTGTCGTGGCTCGTAAGCCGGTTAAAGTATCATCACTGACCCCTGCCAAGACCACCTTTATTATGTCGACGTCACAACAAGCGGGTTCCTTGGTGGAGTGTTTAATGGTATTGCGCGAGCGTGGCATCAATATGACCAAGCTTGAATCTCGGCCCGTGCTCGGTAACCCGTGGGAAGAGATGTTTTACGTCGATGTTGAGGCCAATATGGCTAGCAACCTGATGCAAAGTGCGCTGGACGAACTCACTACTCTTACCCGTTATCTAAAGGTGCTCGGCTGCTACCCGTCAGAGACCATTTCTCCCACCGAGGTATCGCTGCCGGACAGCAACGAATAATCATAAGTTACCGATAAAAAAAGCCTACGATGTGGGCTTTAATTATTAATACCAATGTCCATATGGAATATCTCTGGCGTCCTTAGGCAGTTTTCTTAACGTGTATTCGTGTATTC
>NZ_MUFH01000128.1:0-6993 GCF_001996115.1 Salinivibrio sp. MA427 | reverse complement strand
GCTATGGGCGGCGTCAGGATAAAGCGCAAAACATTGGTACCTTTCATGGCGGAGATCTACAAGGCGTGATCGACAAATTGGATTATATCCAAGCGCTCGGCACCGATGTGATCTGGTTATCGCCGATCGTAGAGCAGGTTCACGGGTTTGTCGGTGGTGGCAGCCAAGGGGACTTTCCGTTTTATGCCTACCACGGCTATTGGTCGCGTGACTTTACCCAAGTAGACAACAACTTTGGTGATGATGCCACACTAAAAAAATTGGTCGACGAAGCGCATCAACGCGGACTAAAGGTGTTTCTGGACGCAGTCGTCAATCACCCAGGTTACGCAACGCTCGCGGATTTACAGCAAGACGGGATTGAGGTAGTCAATGACACTGAATTACCGGCGCAATGGCAAAATTGGCAGCCCGGTGACGGACAAAGCTGGCATGACTTTCATGATGCGATTGATTATAAGAGCACGAATTGGCAGCAGTGGTGGGGAAAAGACTGGGTACGCGCAGGATTACCGGGGTACGATGAGCCTGGCAGCAGTGATAAAACGCTGACCTTAGCCGGATTGCCTGACTTTAAAACTGAATCTTCGCAACCGGTGACCCCGCCACAATGGTTGCTCAACAATCCCGGCACGCGAGTAAAGGTGCGAGACAATTACACAGTGAGTGATTACTTACTTGAATGGCAAACCCAGTGGGTTGCGCGTTTTGGTATTGATGGTTTTCGTGTTGATACCGTCAAGCATGTTGATGGTGAGGTTTGGCGAGCGTTAAAAGCACACGCCTCAGAGGCATTGAAAAGCTGGCGCGCCGCTAATAATCAAACGGGCGAGCCCTTTTGGATGATGGGAGAAGTATGGGGGCACAATGCCTACCGGAGTCCTTATTTTGACCAAGGCTTTGATGCACTGATTAACTTTGATCTGCAAAAGCGGATGGACAAAGGGGCGTATTGTTTAAGTGAAATGGAAACCACGTATCACGCGTACGCTGAGACCATGCAAACAGAAGCGGATTTTATTCCGGTTAGCTATATGTCGTCTCATGATACCGAGCTCTTTTTTAGCCGTTTTAAAGATGCCAGCATGCAACGCGGTGCTGCCAACGCATTACTTCTGGCGCCCGGTGCGGTGCAAGTCTATTACGGTGATGAAGTTGGACGTGATTTAGGCCCTTACGGCGATGACTTTCACCAAGGAACACGCTCGGATATGGTGTGGCAGCGTAACGCCATGCAGGCGGGGTTATTAAACCATTGGCGAAAAGTGGGGCAGTTTAGGCAACGCCACCCAGCGGTAGGCGCGGGCGCGCACCAAGTGATCCCTCAACCAGGCGCGTATGTCTTTTCCCGGCAATATGGAGAAGACACCATTGTTGCCGCGTTTGTCGGGCGTCAAGCCGAATAAGTGCCCGCCGCGAACAGGATGTTTATCCTTGTTGAACGTACCATACGAAAAAGCCCGTCACTCATTGAGTGACGGGCTTATATGTATTGGTCGGTCTGACTGGATTTGAACCAGCGACCCCTGACACCCCATGACAGTGCGCTACCAGGCTGCGCTACAGACCGACTAAGCGCTATATTACGAATCGACCTAATGGCTGTCAATTGCTAAACGCGGTTGTTTCCCCGTTTTTCAATTGTTTGGCTACTTATGCGCCACTTATTGGCCATTATTGCGGCTCGTGATCCTCAGGATAATAGAAACGCTTTAATTCGTGCATCACTTGCATCAATAGTGACAACTGGGGCTTACCTTCGGGAAGTGGGGTATAGTGGCGATCATAGACTTTATAATTGCCAAATTTATCCACCACCGTGGTTTTTTGTGGCTGTATCACCACAATATCGCGACTGTCACCGGCCAACACCCATTTGCGTGATTGGCTCTCGAGTTCAAACAGATTCACACCGCTACTGTAACTGTTGGCGGGTGAGCTCACCGATAGCATCGACTCCATCAATGTCGGTGCCACATCAAGGTGGCTACTGTAATGATTGATCTGCTCGGCCGGTTGATTAGGCCAGTGCATCACCATCGGTACTTGAAGCTGATAACGGCTGTAGTTTGAGTTCGACCCCCAACTATTCATCCCGGTTTCATTAAATTCCATGCCGTGATTTGCCGTAATCATCACTACGGTATTGGCTAGCTTTCCCGAAGTCTCAAGCTGTTGAATCAGTTCGCCCAATTGCTCATCCAGATAGTGAGCGGCATTGTTATAGCTATTTTTGAGGACCAAGCCTGTTTGCTGGTCGACACCGGCCATTCCACTGTTAAGCGCCGGTTGGAAAGGTTGCGCATAGTCGCCGCCTTGCTCATATTCATTCACCGTGGCGAGCTCTAAATAACCAAACCAAGGTGTATTTGCTTGGCGCCCTTGTAGCCAGCTTTGCATCGAGGTGATCGCACTGGCATCGGCCTGCCAAGCCGGTGCCTCTGACTGTGTATCTCGGTCGAGTGCGCGACTAAAAATACTTTGATAGTAAATGGGGTTAGAAAAGTTATCGCCACTGAACAGCCCGAGTTGATAGCGACGTTGATTGAGCGTATCCATCAATACAGGACGCAAACCCTCAGTTCGCGCGCTTTGCGCATAGCTGCCCGGCAGTCCATAAAAGAAACMAAACAAACCGGCCATATCATCGTTGCTGCTACTGAAGTGATTCTTAAACCACAGATTATCGGTAGCGAAACGATGCAGGTGAGGCATGGTGACTGGGTTAAGCATATCGGCACGTAACCCTTCAACCATCACCACCAATAAGTTTGGGCGGTATTTGTTGGCATCTGGCGCAAACGACAGTGGCTCCAACGGATAACGAATCACCTCGCTGGTTTCTTGGCCGCGCTGCTCGCGTAGGCGTTGATACTCTTGTCGATCGAGCAAGCCATACTTTTCCATAAAGGTTTTTGCTGTCATCGGATACGAGACAGGAAAGGTCGAACGCTGTGCCGTGACTGGACTATAAATGAACGCATCGGCCCAGATATGGATTAAATGGCTGGCAATAAAGCAAAGAGCAAACACGCTGGCAACCGGAACACCAACGCGTTTACGGGTTAATTTACGCAGCTTACGCCATACCCACTCGGCCATGACCAGCTCTAAGATAAAGATCACCGGCCCAGCAATAAATAAATACTGCCAGTGAGCATTCATATCGGTTTTTTCGCCGCTTAAAAGCAGCTCCCATACCAAGGGGTTAAGATGTAGGTGTAAGGTTTGATAGGCGTAAATATCCAGCAGCAATACCATCATTCCGACAGTCGCGACTATTACCGCAAAAAGCCGCATAAGACGCTGAGACGGGATGATAAAACTGGCTGGAAAAATGATCAGAATATAGAGCGCAAAAACCAGGAAGCCGAAGTGGCCGACCCAGTTAAAGATCAAGTAGCTTTGCCCTAATAGGGTGTCTGGCCACCCAGATTGGCTGATATAGCGGGTGCCCAGCAACATAGCGGCAATGATGTTGAAAAAGCTAAACCAATGCCCCCAACTGATCAGCTGGGATACTTTGTCGCGATACGATGTTCCGCTATCAACCATACAAATTTATTCTTCTCTGATTAGATACTGCTGCAAGCGTTATTGGTTATCGATGGATGCCATTAATGCTTGGGCGAACTTCTCGGCAAATGCCTGACGTTGTGCGGCAGGAATATTGTGGTTAAGGATATTGGTGGCGACATTCCCAATCACCATCAGTGATAAATCCGTCGATGCATCGTGTTGCTCTAACACATTGACAACATCACTGATAATACGTTCCACTTGCTTATCATCATATTTTGAGGTTACAGGCATAAAATCGTCTTGTCTTCTTAAAACCAAAGCAGCGTATAATAACCCACACTTTAGTCTTACTGAAAATCTTTTCAATCATGACCCTCACGCTTTCTAACGTAATATTACATCAAATTGTCAAACAAGCTGATGATTCGCTTAATGTTCAGCTTCGCGACGGACCATTACCGCTCAACGAACAAACCGAAAATCTGATGGCCGATGTACATCGGGTTTATCATGCAAAAGCAGGCAAAGGGTTTGCGTTGTTCGACACCGAGAGTGAATTCCAGCAATGGTTAAAGGCTTACCGCGCTGACGAACTGGACTTTCGAGCCTTTTCTGAACGTGCCGTTGAACGTCTGCGCGCTGAGCTCGCGAAATACCCATTTGCCGATAGTGGCACCTTGGTGATGGCGCATTACCGTGCCTTAGCCACTGACTACGTGTTTATTGGTGTGGTGGAATCAAAGCACAGTTTACGCGTCACGGACGAGCTTGACGTTAACGCCACCGAATACTTAGATGTCAGCAAAATGGATATCGCGGCACGGATTGATTTGTCTACCTGGGAGACTGATCCGGCATCAAATCGTTACTTGTCGTTTATCAAAGGGCGAGTTGGGCGCAAAGTTGCAGACTTCTTCCTTGATTTTTTGCAAGCGGAAGTGGGCATGGACAGTAAACAGCAAAACCAAGTGCTGATGCAGGCGGTTGAGGATTACTGTGATGATGCCCGTTTGGATAAAGAAGAGAAGAACAACTACCGCAAGCAGGTGTATGACTACTGTAACGATCAGCTTAAAGCGGGTGATGAAGTGGTGGTCAAAGAGCTCGCGGAGGAATTGCCAGCGACCCCCGAAGGAACGGACTTTTATCAATACACCAACCAGCAAGGCTATGAACTGGAAGCGCAGTTTCCTGCCGACCGCACCACCATGCGCAAGTTAACTAAATTTGTCGGATCGGGGGGTGGCTTATCGGTCAACTTTGATGCCATGTTGATGGGGGAGCGCGTGTTCTACGATCCAGACACAGACACCCTCACCATAAAAGGGACGCCCCCAAATTTGCGTGACCAACTACAACGCTGTTTATCCAGTCGAGACGATGAATAAAAAAAGCGGGACACGGCTAGCGTGTCCCGCTTTATTTTAAGCGCTTTTATTGCTCGTTAGGCACGCTCTGGCGCAGACGCTATTGCGGTTGTATCTTCTTGCGCTTGCGCGGCCTGGTTTGGCTCAACCTTATCGACAAACCAACCGAAGTAGCTGGTCACGATGGTGACGGCAATACACACAAAGCTTAACCACATGAAGGGTGCATAAGACAAGGTGGCGACGCCAAGAATACTGGCCATATAAATACCGTTATCACTCCATGGCACCATGCCTGAGGTTAACGTGCCACCAAATTCAGCGTTACGAGACAAGTTTTTACGTTGATAACCCAGTCTGTCGTAGTTTTTGGCACAGATTTTAGGGGTTAAGATCAGCGACACATACATGGCCGAGCCGAATACGTTCCCCATAAAGGCGGTGCCGATGGTGGAGGTTGCCAAGCTACCTGCACTGTTAACGCGACGCTCAAACAAGCTGGCAATGGTATGCAAGACCCCGACTTTTTCGAGTAAGCCACCAAAACCCAGACCAAACACAATCACAGCCACGGAACCGAGCATTGAAGACATGCCACCGCGGTTGAGAATGGCATCGATAAAGTCGACACCCGATGAGATAGAAAACGGCGCCCACGCGGTATTAATGGCGTTCACGGGGGTCATATCTTGCAGCATTACGGCCCAAACCACACCCAGTAATGAACCAAAACTAATGACCGGGAAAGACGGTAATCGCATTGCCAGCAGCGCGAGGACAATCAGCACCGGCACAAAGGATAGTGGTGAAATCACAAACTGATCCTGCATCGCTTGCTTCACCATCTCTACTTGGCTCATATCCACATTGCCTGCGTAGTGCCAGCCAATCAGAGTAAACAGAATACCGGTAATGATGTAACTGATCAGTGCAATCGGCAGCATGCCTTTAATGTGCTCAACGATTTCGACGCCAGACATTGAAGAGGCAAGGATCACTGAATCAGACAATGGCGACATTTTATCACCAAAGTAGCACCCTGAAAGAACCGCACCTGCCGTCATTGGGGCAGGGATCCCAAGGCCTTGACCAATCCCCATCATGGCAATACCCGCGGTTCCGGCAGCCCCCCAAGAGGTGCCCGTCGCTAAAGCGGTTAACGAGCAAATCAACATGGTCGCTAAAAGGAAGATAGAAGGGTGGATAGCTTTAAGACCATAGTAAATAATAGTGGGGACGATCCCGCCTGCAATCCAGGTACCTACCAATGCGCCAACCGATAGAAGTATTAAAACGGCGCCTAAGCCGTTAGAAATTCCTTTCGTGGCAGCACTTTCAAGATCTTTGTATTGATGGCCAAGTTTTAACCCCAATCCCATAATCACAAACCAGCCGATAAATAAGGCGAGTTGAATGGGGAGGTCTAATTTGGCGGTAAACGAAAACGCGAGCGCCAAAAAGGCGCCAAGTGCTAATACCACCTGAATGATGGAGGGTAATCGAGCTTGCTGTGTTGTCATAACTTAACCTTCTTCACGTCGCTTGCTGGGTAACCGGTCGCTTGCGGGTTACCGATAGCGTTGAGCGAGTCAATATCATTATCGGAAGGTGGATCGTCTGTGATTGCGCGACTACTCCCTGCGCGATTTAGCGATGCCTTAAGCAACAACCAAACTCACATCACTGTCCTTGTTTCAGTATCCTTTGTTCCATTTGTGAGGGGCCCTACTCTAGCTAACAGAGTAAAGTGATGGGAAACATTTTTGTCGCTTATGTGAGTCACGCGCGAATTAAGTTACATCCTGACATGATTAGTTAATATATGGTTATTTTAAGGGTGTTTAAGTGTTTCAATATTTTGTTTTGTCTGTTTTTTTCAGTTTGTTTTTTAGGCGCCTGTACGTTAAATCAAGTTAGACATAGGTGACGGAAACTTGAAAATGAGGTCATTTAATAAGCAGACAGAGGCGTTAACCTGACGACCGTGATAAGACGTGTTAGTATCAAAAACGTTTTTTCACTGACTGTCAGGCAACCATATGCTGTTGTTAACGGCGGTCACACAACATGGAGTGTGAAAATTATGATGCGAGTAGGTTTAGTT
>NZ_MUFH01000127.1:0-7042 GCF_001996115.1 Salinivibrio sp. MA427 | reverse complement strand
AGAGAGAATCGTGTAATATATTGAGTTCGCACATCTTGTTGTCTGGTTGCTTGTTTTTTGGCGAAATCATTTGATCACATAACAGGATGTGCATCTACCTTAACTTTATGATTTTTATCTAAATCATCAGGGGATTCCTCAGTGCCGCGCCAACCGGAGCAGGTGCAGTCCAAGGCACCACTGAAATCACAGCACCTACAATTCCCGTTTTGACACAAAAGTACGCAATCGTGGCGTTAACCAGTGGGGCTGTAATAAACGGAATAAAGAAGGTGGGATTCATAATCAAAGGGGTGCCAAATATCACAGGCTCATTGATATTGAAGAGCGAAGGTACAACACTGATTTTCCCGATTGTCTTTAGGTGAGCAGCACGGCTACGCATAAACAAAAAGACCAGGCCTAATGTCGCACCAGAGCCGCCAAGCACGATAAAGAAACTCCAAAAACCCTCTACAAATACATGAGGAATTTGAGCACCAGCAGCAAGCGCAGTTTGATTGGCAGACAGGTTGGTGAGCCAAAAAGCTTGCAACATACCGCCGACAATAGCAGCACCATGAATGCCTGCAAACCACAATACATGTGTAAGTAGCACGGCCAAAAGAATAGCTGGCAACGAGTCAGCAGCACTGACCAGAGGTTTGAATGCCGTCATGATAGCTTCAGGGATGATCATGCCGGTCTGACTTTCAATATATAAATTGAGAGGATATATAGTCAGTACAACCAGTAGTATCGGAATCAACAAATCAAAAGACTGTTTGATTTTACCAGGCACTTGCTCAGGCATTTTGATGCCTATGTTTTTCCTTTGGAGGAAATACATCAGCTCTGTACTATAAAGAGACACAAGAATTGCCGTAAAAATACCTGTACCGCCTAAATATCCCGCAGGCAGTCCTCCTTCAGTCAGTGGCGCAGCTACCAATAGGAAGGACATCAACGACAGCATCGCTGGCATGAATGGCTCCATACTGTAACTTTGCGCCAAGTTATAAGAGATGGCGGCGGTGATATAGACAGACATAATGCCCATCGTCATATTAAATGGTGTGAGTAGTTGCCCTTGATATCGCTCAGCAAGCTGCAACCATACTTGAGCAATGGCCCAGTTTGAATCCGCTGCAAACGGAGGGAAGGCAAATATGAGTAGAAATGAGCCCACAATCATAAATGGCATCGCAGAGATAAATCCATCTCTCATCGCCATAATATGGCGCTGAGACGCTGCCTTACCGGCAACAGGCGTTACTCTATTCTCAATAAACCCAAACACATTATCCGTTAATGTCGTCATTATGAGCCCCCTAACCTAGCTCTACTAACGTATCGTTGAGGATTTTTTCACCATTCATCATTCCATAATCCATGGAGTTAATGACTTTTACTTTTTTGTCTTGTTTAGCTGCGCTTGCGGAAAAATCTGCCTCTTTATATTTCACTTGTGGTCCCAGTAAGCAGATATCGAACTTGGGAAGCATATTTTCAAACTCATCCAAACCAACTGCTTGAATATCAGCTTCTATGCCTTGGCTCTTCGCCGCCTGTTCCATTTTCTTGACCACCATGCTGGTTGACATTCCCGCTGCACAACAAAGAAGAATTTTTACCATTTTCATACCTCTTGACATTCAAGTTACTTAACCAATAGCCCTAATCTATCCAAAAAAGAAACCGGTTTCAGTAACCGGTTTCAAAGTTGAAGGCGAGGATCACAAAAACCGGTTACATCAAGCGAGTCATTGTGGTTTTGATCACATTGCCGGGAGGCTCTGTATGGGTTGTACGAAGAATTCGGAACGAGTAGATATAGGGAGAGAGGATGAGGTAAAACAACTATGCACTGACGCTATACATTAAACCGATAGCGCCGCGGTTTCGGTTATTTCTAGGCATAAGTAACGCACGAATTCTGGGTTCAATTGCAAGTAATAATCAATACGCTGAATCGCACTCTCTCGGTTATACTCAACCGCAGAAATATTCACCCTTCTAAGCCAGTTAGCTAGCCCGACGCCAAGCGATATTGCGGTTGAAAGACAATCTCAACCTCTTTGTTATTGATTTCGACTCCGAGTACGGAAACGAGGACCTACACTTTTGAGCTTGTTCGGTTAAATGAATATCATGATAAATTAAGGTGTCTTTGCGTTTTTTAGTCTCATTAAGAGCGATCATAGCTGCAGTCATCAAGGTGATGGCATCCAAGGCGAGTTCGCGAATATTTTTTAACCAAAGAAGAATCGGTTTAACGATCACTTCTGGCTGTGGTCATATAGGCCGATTCTAAAATGGTTCGGGATAGATACCGTGGACATCGATACATGTAAAGACTACTTCAGCGCCGTTGATGATAATCACTAGAGTGTCAAGATAACCTACCCGCTATTCGGCCTGCTTTTTGCTTCATTGTGCGCGGTGATTGCGGGGTCGAAAGGATGGTACGAGATTCAAGAATACATCCCTAAACACCTTCTCTAATGAAAGCGCTAAAATAGCTTAAAACAGGATCAAATACAGAATATTCGCATTTGCATTCGACCCTTGTCACTTCAGATTAGTTACTGACACGAACCACAACAGAAGTTTTTACCGTGCTCTGACGCTGCTGCCTGTTTTTCAGCAAAAAGTATGTTGTTCTCCAGGTGAATATGCTCGTGCAAATCATCCTGTAACTCTTTTAAACCATTGTACAGAGCTGTCCAAGTACCACATGCGCCTTCCGGTAGTGTCAGATTGTTGGTTAACCGATTAATTTTCACCAACTCGGCTTCGTGCTGCACGTGTTCTTCTTCCATGACAGAAATAGGACCACTTGGATACACACCGCGCGACAGCATTGGGAAAAGAATTTGTTCTTCTTTCATCATATGACTTTCCAATTCCTGTAACATAGCGTCCAGATGCTCCGCTAAACCGCGTGGTGCGAGTTCGTGGTCACCATGCACGTCTTCCACTTTCATTGCCAGTTGCTTAAGTTCTGGTAATTGCTCACGATGGCGTTGATGGAAACGTAAATAAATGTGCTCGATTAATTCCTGCGCTGTTGCTTGTTGCCATTTGGCTTCGCTATCCGCCAACCTTTGCTGTAAATCACTCATGCTAAACTCCTTAACTTAATCCGCAACTCCAGGAACTACACCCGGATGAAACATGAATTCCTAAGTAACAGTGCAACAAGTGCGCCAACTTCTATCCAATTGTAATTATTGACATTCAGAAACCCCACGGTAGTATCAACCCTAACAATTAGGGTAGTTTTTACCAATATAGTGGATTTAACTATGCTACAAGAAAGTGTTTTAGCCGATTTGTTAACAGAGCAACCTACAGCTGTACGACTGCAGAATCTCGTCAGTACGTTGCGACGTCATTTTAACTGCGGCGCAGTCGCACTATTGAAACTCGAGAACGAAGTACTACAACCTATTGCCGTCAAGGGACTCGTGCGCGAAGCTTTGGGCCGTCGCTTTGTGTTAGCGCAGCATCCACGTTTAGCGGTCCTAATATCGTCACGTTCAGCCGTTCGTTTCGAACATGACTCAGCTCTTCCTGATCCGTACGATGGTTTAATGGCTAACCAACCAGGCGAGGCATTGCCCGTACATGACTGCATGGGCATTAGTTTGTATTTGGAAAGCAAATGCTGGGGCGTACTGACACTCGACGCGTTAGAGCCTGGGACATTCACTGACGATTCTATTATTGAATTACAAAAATTTAGCTTATTTGTAGAAACCGCCATTCGCATTGGTCAGTTAGAGCAGAACGTCCGTGCACTGCGGCAAGGGCAAAAGCAATCAGTCGAACACAGCAGTACCTCCGACGCCAATGAGTCAGAAATTATTGGTGAAAGCAAAGCCATTCATGCGGTCTTAAAAGAGCTTCGGATCGTAGCCGGTGCCGATTTGCCCGTATTGCTACTGGGCGAAACCGGGGTCGGTAAAGAACTATTCGCGCGGGAATTACACCGACTGTCGCAACGCAGCGGCAAGCCGTTGATATACGTAAACTGTGCCGCATTACCCGAGTCCTTAGCGGAAAGTGAACTCTTTGGTCACGTAAAAGGCGCTTTCTCCGGCGCAAGCAGTGATCGATCCGGGCGTTTCGACGCGGCTAATGGTGGCACCCTGTTTTTAGATGAAGTTGGCGAGTTACCGCTTTCCATACAAGCCAAACTACTACGCGTACTGCAAAACGGTGAAATTCAACGCCTCGGCTCAGACAAATACCGCAAAGTGGATGTACGCATTATTGCCGCGACCAATCGAAACCTTAAACAGCAAGTCAGTAACGAAACCTTCCGTGCCGACTTGTACCATCGCCTGTCCGTGTATCCACTGCCGATACCACCACTACGTGAACGTGATGACGATGTTTCCATTCTGGCCGGTCATTTTTTGGAGCTGAACCGGGCTCGGCTAGGCTTGCGCGCCATTCGCTTGTCGCCCGAAGCTGAGTTGGCAATTCAACAGTATCAGTGGCCAGGTAACGTTCGCGAACTGGAGCATGTCATTAGTCGGGCCGCCATTAAACTATTGAGCCATGGCATCGACAAAAATGACATTGCCAGCATTGAGCCTAAAGTGCTCGACTTAGACGTGCGATTGCCTTCGGTGGCAGACTCGGGTACTCAAAGCAATGACGCGAACTTACCGACCCAGAGTTTGTCGATGAAAGAAGCGGTACAATATACACAGCGTAAAATGATAGAAGCGGCACTTAAGCGTAACGATGACAGTTGGAGTAGAGCTGCTAAAGAGCTCAAGCTCGACTCCAGTAATTTACATAAAATGGCCGCCCGATTAGGAATGAAGTAATGACCCGAGCGCTTTTAATGAAAATACTATGGCGCTCTTTGGCCGCATTCTTTGTTTTACTGGGGGTTATTGGCATTGCCCTGCCGGTTATGCCCACCGTACCGTTTCTTATTGCCGCGTTATGGGCGGCCAGTAAAGGCTGGCCCCGCCTAGAAACCTGGTTGGTCAACCATCCAAA
Source organism: Salinivibrio sp. MA427 (assembly GCF_001996115.1). Classification (NCBI taxonomy): domain Bacteria; kingdom Pseudomonadati; phylum Pseudomonadota; class Gammaproteobacteria; order Vibrionales; family Vibrionaceae; genus Salinivibrio; species Salinivibrio sp. MA427. Next base: position 2,041 of record NZ_MUFH01000127.1, on the reverse strand, counting down.
ATACGGACCAGATATTCGGGCCTGGCGCGATAACCGAGTAGTGAAGCGCCGCTCTAAAGTCATTGCACTGGTGATAATGGCCAGTGGTTGCGCCATTTTATGGTTATTCGTGCCACAAGTGCCGGTTTGGCTAAAGATAATTGTCGGCGTGGTATTGGTCACTGTGGGTGCTTGGCTAGCCAGTCGCCCTGAGTCCGTACCTGCACCGTCAGAGAAGTCGTTATGAATAAAACCCTGCCCACTGAGCTGACATTGGTCAATGACGATACTATTGACCGCCACAACCTTCAGCGTCAGGTACGATTTTCAGAGCACTGGATCGGTGAATTAAAAGTCGAAGCGGTTAAGCACCGCTTAGCATAGCTTAATAGCGAAAAACGCATTCAAACGATTAATACGCGAGTTGAGGAAGGCACGCTGGAGCTATTAGTCAGCGCTGAAACCCTGGTTGTCGATTACTGCGATAATTTGGAAACACGCAACGCTGTGAATAAAACCTGTCTGCTACACAAAACGCCCTTGGTATCGGGTTCTGCCATTAGCGTTGAAGGACAAGTAACCAGTTTTTCAATGCAAAATGAGAGCGCGTGTTATGGGTGCTTAAGTCAGTTTTTTGGCGAGCAGCTACCGAAGCCGGAGTGTTGTCGCCGCTAATGGGCGTTATTGGTACGATCCAAGCCGTAGAGCCATAAAAATAGCGGCCAACATAGATCAGCCGCTTTATTCATCATTGTTACTCTTTGACGTATTGCACAGCGAATAGCAGCGGATGAATCTACTAAAGCACCCTAACTGCTCTCACTGCTCCAACGCTTAGCCCGGGTTACCGTCCGCTCGCGGCGTGATCAATACTTTGAAGTAAACGACCACGTAAATGCTGTACGCAATAGCCCAGGCTAACGTACTCAGCATTAACCACTGGCTAGTCAGTTCTGGCATAAACCAAATAAGGAATACGCGAGTCACTGCCGCAATAGCTACCAATAAAAATGCGCCCCACATAATAGGTTTAGTCTGAAGCGGGCGTCCGCTATGCCCTAACGACACCCGAGCTATCATGCTTAAAATCATGTTACCCATAGCGCCAGCGGTCAGTGCGTGCATGGCTACACTCTGAGTAATTTCAATACCGGCATAGCGCAGTGCAAATAACGCTAAACCGATGGGAATGAACCAGTAAGCAATATGCAGCGACCACAACAGCGGCACCCGCCAGGTTATCCAAATTTTCCAACGCACAACACGGACGGCTGTTGTGATGGCACAAAAGGCGAACAACACAACCATAACCTGACTAGGCAACCGCATATGCAGGTTAAAAAAGTGCACCGCGAATATTAGCCATAAGCTGCCTAGCGCCATTTTATCCAGCCAGGGCAATGCCTGAACTTTCTTTGTCATGGTGCCGTTGGCCGTAAACATTGGCAGAACACGCCCGCCGATAATGGCCATTAGCAACGTCACTAGGAATACAGCGTTATAAGCTCCCAGTACTTGGATGTTGTAATGACCAAAATGTAACCCGTAGTGCATCAATAGATTACACACCGTTAATAACAGCAGAATGGGGACAAAAAACAGGTTTCTGGTTTGGTTAATTTTTAGCACCATTATGCCAAACAAGAATGCAGCAACAGGCAGAACACTGACGTCCACCGCCGCCACAAGCCACCACGGCAAGTTTTCACCAAACAACAATAATAATCGTGCCGCACTCCATAGCACCGTCACCACTAGCAAGGTATTACCATGCGGCGCGCGCAGTCCCGTCCAGTTCTGCACTGCAGTGAGCAAAAAGCCCAGCACAATGGCAACTACAAAACCGAAAATCATTTCATGGCTGTGCCAGAACATAATATTTCCGTACACCGGCAAGCTCACCTTCCCCGCCAGCGCAAAGCCCCAAAGCAGAATTGCCACAGCACTGAATAGTGCGCCTAGCAAGAACAGAGGACGAAATGCTTGTCTGAGTATCGGCGTTATGTGATCTTCTTTCTCTCGGTTTGTGATCTGCATCATAGTCACCTGAACACTTTAAAGA
>NZ_MUFH01000126.1:0-7729 GCF_001996115.1 Salinivibrio sp. MA427 | reverse complement strand
GTCATGCGCTCAATATCACCTTGTTGTCGCGTCAATGCGGTATTGAGCTGGTCGATCGTGTCTTCTTGAAACGCCACTTTGTACTCAAGATCATCAATTTGCTGTTGTAACTTATCTATCTCGCTCATATTGCTCTCTCGTTATTGCGCGTCGGTTAACCAAGCTTGGGCAATCCCGGCCGAGGTACCTGAAATAACACGTCCAGTTGGATCAATCGCTACATCATACACCACTGCGCTGGGTGGGCGAGTATCTGGCTGGGCCAATGCTTGCCAACGACCTATATTTTTACCCGTTTTCACATCCCACAATTCGACCCGTTGTGACGGTGAGCCGGTGGCTAGCAAGGTACCATCATCGGAAAACCGGGCACTGACATAAATAGCTTGGCGAGCAAAGATATCCAACTCACTGACTTTCTCGCCACTGGGTAGGGCCCAAATCACAGCGCGGTTGCCACCGTCAGAGACAAATGCGTACTTCCCCTCACGGTGCAAGGCGACTTGTTTCACTCGCCGGTCATAAGCAAAGTCATTGATGATCTGGCCAGACTGGGTATCCCAGAAGTAGGCATGATGGTCATTGCCACCTGAGAGCACATAGGCGCCGTTGGGAGAAATCGAGACTGCATTGATTTTATCGCGGTGGGCGAGGAACTCTAAGCGCCTTCCCGTGCCTAAGTCGATAAATAGTGCTTTTCCATTCGACAACGCTAGCACCAATTTTTCACCGTTATTACTGATCGCGGCATCGCGTATGATGCCTTCAGAAATGGACCATAACCCTTGAGCTTGGCTCCAGGCGAGGTCCCAGACGGCAAAGTTTTGTGCTGTTGTGGTAATGGCATAGCGCTTATTATCGGAAATATGACTAACAACGACCGGATTGGCGTCCGGATCTTGCGCACCGAGTTCGGCCAGCTGCTGATTAGTGACCAGATCCCACAGGACAATATCCGTTTCTTCAGACGCGATCAGGGCAAAACGGCCGTCACGACTGAGGCTAAAACTGGTCGCCCCTTCCGGATGGATTGACCAGCGCTGGGCTTCTTTGCCAGACTGCCAACAACCGGTTAAGCTGTTAATAACTATAAAAATGCAAATAATGTGGCGGATTTTGGGCATCATGCTTGAGTTCCAGTGTTTGCAGCCATATAACCACGAGTATATTGATAGAATCAGGCTTTCGCATTGTTGATGCGTCAGTAACAACCATACGAGGATTTATCCTTGTCATCAACGGAGTACCCAATGAAATCAGTAATGAAGATGTCGCTACTCGCGGCAACCGTTGCCTTTGCCGTCGGCTGTCAGCAAGACGACGCTAAAGTAGAGCAAACCAATCAAGCTGCCGAACAAGCGGAAGCAGCGTTTGCCAACGATGACGACAAAGCAGCCTACGCGATCGGTGCGTCTTTAGCCCAATACCTCAACGCTAACTTAGAGCAACAAGCAGACATCGGCTTAGAGCTTGATAAAGAGGTGGTACTTCAAGGGGTGCAAGATGTCTTTCAAGGGGAATCAAAACTGACCGATGAGCAAGCGCAAGCGGCATTGCAATCGCTTGATCAGCGCGTGACTGAACTGGCGCAACAGCAAGCCAAAGAGAAAGCAGAAGCCGCGATTTCGGAAGGTGAAAAATACCGTGCTGACTTTGCCCAGCAAGACGGCGTTAAAGAAACGGACTCTGGCTTACTTTACAAAGTGGATAGCATGGGTGAGGGCGATAAGCCAGCCGCAGAAGATACCGTGGTTGTTCACTACAAAGGCACCTTGACTGACGGTACCCAGTTCGATAGCTCCTACGATCGTGGTGAGCCAGCTACCTTCCCGCTTAACCGCGTGATTCCAGGCTGGACTGAAGGTGTGCAGCTAATGCCTGTTGGCTCTAAATTTACTTTTGTTGTGCCACCTGAGTTGGCTTACGGTGATCAAGATACCGCATCAATTCCTGCCAACTCAACCCTGGTGTTTGATGTTGAACTGCTTGAAATAAAAGACGATACCAAAAAAGACGCGGCGAGCGAAGGCTAAACGACAGCCTCGTCTGACTGTGTAATATCCGCCCCGGCATCGCCGGGGCTTTTTGCATTTTTAGGCTTAAATTCTGTTAAACTGTGCGCAGAGACATTTACATTGACGGTCGAATAAGGATAGGCGTACGTGGTACCGACAGAAGGCTTTGGCGCGAACGTGATGACGGAAAATGAGCTCATTGAGTCTAATCCATTGAATCAACAAGACAGTGTTATTCTGCGGTCTTATGCGGCGGTAGTGGATGGGCTTGCGGCGCTGATCGGTGAACATTGTGAAATCGTGCTGCACGCATTAGACGATTTAAATAAATCAGCGATCAAGATCGCGAATGGTGAAAACACGGGTAGAAAAGTGGGATCGCCAATCACCGATCTTGCGCTGCGGATGTTGCGCGATATTGAAGGCTCAGAGCGTAATTTTTCACGGGCTTATTTTACCCGAGCGAAAAGTGGCACCTTGATGAAGTCGATCACGGTAGCGATTCGCAATGGCGATAATCGTATCATCGGGCTATTGTGTATCAACATCAATTTAGATGCGCCTTTTTCACAGGTACTACAAGCCTTCATTCCGGATGATCTCGCCAAACAAGCGGCCTCGTCGGTAAACTTTGCCAGTGACGTGGAAGAGCTGGTGGATCAAACCGTTGAACGGACAGTTGAAGAAGTCAATGCCGACAAAACGGTGTCTAATAACACTAAAAACCGTCAGATAGTCATGGCGCTCTATGACAAAGGGATTTTTGATATTAAAGATGCCATTCATCGTGTGGCATCTCGTCTCAATATCTCGAAACATACGGTCTATCTTTACGTTAGACAGCGCAAAACAGAAGAGATCGAATCATGAGTCTGCGTTATGTGTTAGTCGTGACTGAGCCAGCGTATGGATCACAGTTGGCACGTACCGCCTATCAGTTTGCCTGTGCAGCAATAAAGGCGGGGCACCAGGTGAGTAAAGTCTTCTTCTATCAAGAAGGTGTACTGAATGGCGTCGCAACCACAGTGCCTGCAAATGATGAATTTGATTTGGTGGAAGCGTGGCAGCGGTTGGCGCATGATCACGGTGTTGCGCTGGAAACTTGTGTTGCCGCGGCATTACGACGCGGGATTATCAGTGAGCAAGAAGCGACGCAGCATCAATTATCGACGGCGACCTTGGCAGAAGGATTCTCTCAGGCAGGCTTAGGCGCATTGGCTGACGCTTTGTTAACCGCTGACCGAGTGATGCAATTTTAAGAGGGCTTCATGCAAATAGGGTTTGTATTTTCTACATCGCCCCACGGGTCGGCGAGCGGTCGAGAAGGGCTAGATGCGTTACTCGCTACCTCGGCGTTTTGCGATACCTTATCGGTTTTTTTTATTGGTGATGGGGTTCTACAACTTATAGCGGGTCAGCAACCGCAACAGATCCTGAGCCGCGATTACATTGCCAGCTTTAAAATGCTACCGCTGTGTGACGTTGAGAACATCTATGTGTGCCGCACTTCATTGGCATCTCGTGGGCTGGAGCACGCCGAGACCGTCTTACCCACTCAAGTTCTGGCACTTGAACAAGTCAAAAAGCGGTTGTCAGAGTGCGACCGTATACTACATTTTTAAGGAGTCGACGTGCTTCATATCGTGAAATCGTCTCCCTATCGTGACCAAGCGCTAACGTTGTGCTTAAACTACATCGATCAGGACAGTGTGATTGTACTAATCAGTGATGCGGTACTGGCGGGAGTAGATAACAGCGAGTGGGCGACGCGCTTATTTACCGGGAATCATGTTGTTTATTTGCTCAGTGATGAYGTTCACGCTCGAGGACTCGGCGATAAGCTTCATCCCAGCGCGGTGATGATTGAGATGAACAAATTAGTGAGCTTGAGCGTCGAGCATGTCACGCAAATGACATGGTAATACCCTAGCCTGTATAGCGTGAAAACGCCCCCTGCGCGCTGCTTGAAAAACAAACAATGCAAAGATCTCTGTATAAATCTTGACACCCTATACCCCGACGCCTAAAATTTCGCGTCCCTGTTGTATTGGGGCTAGATTTTTCACACTTATACGTTAAGTAATATCAGGAGCTATTTAATGGCAACTATTAACCAGCTGGTCCGCAAACCACGCTTGAAGCAAGTTGCGAAAAGCAACGTGCCTGCGCTGGAAGCGTGTCCACAAAAACGTGGTGTATGTACTCGTGTTTACACTACTACTCCAAAGAAACCAAACTCTGCACTGCGTAAAGTATGCCGTGTACGTTTGACTAATGGCTTTGAAGTCACCTCATACATTGGTGGTGAAGGCCACAACCTGCAAGAGCACAGTGTTGTTCTGATCCGCGGCGGTCGTGTTAAAGACTTGCCGGGTGTGCGTTACCACACTGTTCGTGGCGCACTTGACTGTGCAGGCGTTAACGGCCGTAAACAAGGTCGTTCTAAGTACGGTGTGAAGCGTCCTAAGTCTTAATGGATTCCGTTAAGTAAGGCCAAACACTCAAACAATTGAATTTTGAAAAAACTGAAAAGTTTTGGATAAAACCTGAAGAAGACAACGGAGATAATCCATGCCACGTCGTCGCGTAATTGGTCAGCGTAAAATTCTTCCAGATCCTAAGTTCGGATCCGAATTGCTGGCAAAATTTGTAAACATCCTGATGGTTGACGGTAAGAAGTCAACTGCTGAAAAAATCGTTTATGGTGCTCTAGACATCATGGCTGAGCGTTCTGGTAAAGAGCACTTGGCTGTATTTGAACAAGCTCTTGAAAACGTACGCCCAGCGGTCGAGGTGAAATCTCGCCGTGTAGGTGGTTCAACTTACCAAGTGCCAGTAGAAGTACGTCCAGTGCGTCGTAATGCCCTGGCTATGCGTTGGTTGGTTGAAGCCGCTCGTAAGCGTGGTGAAAAATCTATGGCTCAGCGCCTAGCAAGCGAGATGCTAGACGCATCAGAAAACAAAGGTACTGCTGTTAAGAAACGTGAAGACGTTCACCGTATGGCAGACGCGAACAAAGCGTTCGCACATTACCGCTGGTAATGCCTTCATGGCGTGTTCCGCTCGGAGCACGCCAAACCCATTTTCTAAGGTTAACCTTAGCAAGAGGATACTATTGTGGCTCGTAAAACCCCTATCGAGCACTACCGTAACATCGGTATTTGTGCTCACGTAGACGCCGGTAAAACCACGACTACCGAGCGGATCCTGTTTTACACAGGTCTGTCACACAAAATCGGTGAAGTACACGACGGTGCCGCGACCATGGACTGGATGTCGCAAGAACAAGAGCGTGGTATCACTATTACCTCTGCGGCGACCACCACTTTCTGGGCCGGTTCTGATCAGCAGTTTAAACAGCACCGTGTAAACATCATCGACACCCCTGGACACGTTGACTTCACCATCGAAGTTGAGCGTTCTTTGCGTGTGCTTGATGGTGCTGTGGTTGTATTCTGTGGTTCATCAGGTGTTGAGCCTCAGTCTGAGACCGTATGGCGTCAGGCTGACAAGTACGAAGTACCGCGTATGGTATTCGTCAACAAGATGGACCGTGCGGGCGCTGACTTCCTGCGCGTTGTTGATCAAATCAAAAATCGCCTTGGTGCACACCCTGTGCCAATTCACTTGAACATTGGTGCAGAAGACCAGTTCAAGGGCGTTATCGACCTGATCAAAATGAAAGCGATCAACTGGAATGAAGAAGACATGGGTATGACGTATACCTATGAAGAAATTCCAGACGATCTGAAAGAGCAAGCAGAAGAGTGGCACAACTTCCTGGTTGAGTCTGCTGCTGAAGCGTCTGAAGAACTGATGGACAAATACCTTGAAGAAGGCGAATTGTCCGAAGAAGAAATCAAGAAAGCGCTACGTCAGCGCACCCTTGATAACGAGATTGTTCTAGCTACCTGTGGTTCGGCGTTTAAAAACAAAGGCGTTCAGGCGGTACTGGATGCGGTTATCGAATACTTGCCTTCACCGATCGACGTTAAAGCGATCAAAGGTGAAGACGAAGACGGTAACCCAATTGAGCGTCATGCAGACGACAAAGAACCGTTCTCTGCGTTGGCATTCAAAATTGCAACTGACCCATTCGTAGGTACGCTGACCTTTATGCGTGTTTACTCTGGTGTAGTGAACTCTGGTGACAGTGTATACAACTCAGTGAAGCAAAAGCGTGAGCGCTTGGGCCGTATCGTACAGATGCACTCTAACAAGCGTGAAGAGATCAAAGAAATCCGCGCCGGTGATATCGCTGCAGGTGTTGGTCTCAAAGACGTGACTACGGGTGATACGCTGTGTGCGATGGATTCAAAAGTTATCCTTGAGCGCATGGAGTTCCCAGATCCTGTTATCCAGATCGCGGTTGAGCCTAAGTCTAAAGCAGACCAAGAGAAAATGGGTATCGCGCTGGGTAAACTAGCGGCAGAAGATCCGTCTTTCCGCGTTGAGTCTGACGAAGAGTCTGGCCAGACCCTGATCTCGGGTATGGGTGAGCTTCACCTAGACATCATCGTTGACCGTATGCGTCGCGAATTTAACGTTGAGTGTAACGTTGGTAAGCCTCAGGTTGCTTATCGCGAAACCATCCGTGGTAGCACCAAAGTTGAAGGTAAATTCGTGAAGCAGTCTGGTGGTCGTGGTCAATTCGGTCACGTATGGCTGAAAATCGAACCTTCAGAGCCAAACGAAGGCTTCGTCTTTGTTGACGAAATCGTCGGTGGTGTGGTTCCACGCGAATACATCGGTGCGGTATCAAAAGGTATCGAAGAGCAAATGAAAAACGGTGTACTCGCCGGTTATCCAGTGCTCGACGTTAAAGCGACCTTGTTCGATGGTTCTTACCACGATGTTGACTCCAACGAAATGGCGTTTAAGATCGCTGCATCAATGGCATTCAAGAAAGGTGCACACGACGCGCAACCTGTTATGCTTGAACCAATGATGAAGGTTGAAGTAACCACGCCAGAAGAGTGGATGGGTGACATTGTCGGTGACTTGAACCGTCGTCGTGGCCTGATTGGCGGTATGGACGAAGGCCCAGCGGGTCTGAAGATCGTACGTGCCCAAGTGCCACTGTCTGAAATGTTCGGTTACGCTACAGACNGTGCACACGACGCGCAACCTGTTATGCTTGAACCAATGATGAAGGTTGAAGTAACCACGCCAGAAGAGTGGATGGGTGACGTTGTCGGTGACTTGAACCGTCGTCGTGGCCTGATTGGCGGTATGGACGAAGGCCCAGCGGGTCTGAAGATCGTACGTGCCCAAGTGCCACTGTCTGAAATGTTCGGTTACGCTACAGACCTACGTAGTGCAACACAAGGCCGTGCGTCATACTCGATGGAATTCAGCGAGTATGGTGAAGTGCCGAAGAACATTGCTGATGCTCTAATTGCTGAGCGTAGCTAATTATTTTGGTCCTGATGCCGGTGCGATCACCGGCATCAAACACTGACTTCTGAGTTATTAGGCAAAGCCCCTTAACTCACAACTAGGAAGGAAGACGATCGTGTCTAAAGAAAAATTTGAACGTACGAAAACGCACGTTAACGTTGGTACTATTGGCCACGTTGACCATGGTAAAACTACGCTGACTGCAGCTATCTGTACTGTACTTGCAAAAGTATACGGCGGTGCTGCGCGTGATTTCGCGTCAATCGATAACGCACCAGAAGAGCGTGATCGTGGTATCACCATCGCAACGTCTC
>NZ_MUFH01000125.1:0-7133 GCF_001996115.1 Salinivibrio sp. MA427 | reverse complement strand
GCTCAAGGGTACGAAAGAAGATCCCATTTCCCGATGTCACACGTGCTCGATACTTACCTGGCATCACATCAATAGGAAGCGAAACAGTAAAGATCCCATCATTAGGCGCTTCATCCAGCCCTGTTCCATCATCACTAAACTGGCCGAGCGATTTTGGCTGAGGACGTTGGTCAGGATTAAGCGAGGCAGGATCGTCAACAAACTCAGAAAAACTAACGGTGAGATCCACACGCCGAATAAAGTCTCGCAGATTAAGGGGGTCATCACCTAACATTAATCGTGCGGTGAATTTAATCGCTTCACCTTGATAAAGCCGACTGGGCAAATCTTCCACTTTCATGCGCAAGTCGCTCAGCACTTTCACTTTGTTATCAGGGCTAACGCGACCAATGGCTTGCCACGGCCCGGGCATCGGATCGCTAATCGATACAATGTCCATATCAGCCTCTTGATGCCAAGAGACATTATCGGGATGCCGCCATGCATAATATTTGCTTCCGTCAGGCCGAACCAAGACCACGGGCATGCTGGGTTTTTCTCGATAAATGACAAACGCAGCACGCTCAATCGTGGGGTCAACGCGAAAGCGGTTTTCCAGCAGCCGGATTTCTTGCTCGTTGGCGTGTGCCAATAAAGGGAAACAAAAACAAACTGCCCACCACCGCTTTCTCATGCCTGCTCCTACTGCCGCCAAAGACAGCTGCCGTTTTGTTCAATAAAGTCTAACCGCGCTTCATGCGCACTCATTTCATCGGCCGATGCAGGGATGACCTTTAGCGATTTCTGACGCTTAACCGTTCTCGGCGCCATTGGGCTTGCATTATCAGTGTCGGTCCCTGCATTAAAGGATAAATCTGTTTGTCCACCCGTCATTAACAGATAGACGTCAGCTAGTATCTCCGCATCCAGTAAAGCCCCGTGTAATGTGCGCCTTGAGTTATCAATGCCATAGCGATCACACAATACATCCAAGTTATTACGTTTGCCTGGGAAGATTTTCTTCGCCATTGCCAAGGTATCTGTGACTGTGCAAATCTCATTGGTTCGCACCGATACCCCGAGGTTTTTAAACTCATGGTCCATAAACCCCACATCAAAGGGCGCATTATGAGCAATCAACTCAGCACCTTGAATAAAGTCGACGAAGGCCTGATGCACGTGCGTATAGGCAGGCTTATCTGCTAAAAATGCATCAGTAATACCATGCACTGAAATCGCTTCAGGGTCGATCGCGCGCGTGGGTTTGATATAGGCATGAAAGTGCCGACCGGTGAGTTTGCGATTGATAATCTCAACGGCACCGATTTCTATAATATTGTGACCTCGGTAGTGAGGCCCACCTTCGCGGTTCATACCTGTGGTTTCGGTATCTAACACGATGAGACGATCGTAATTCGCTTTCATGGCAATAACTGTGTCAAACTTGGCTCAGATGAATAGCCTATAGTATCAAAGATGACCAAGCAGGTAGAAATTTTCACAGATGGTTCATGCCTCGGTAACCCAGGTCCTGGGGGGTATGGTGTGGTAATGCGCTATAAGCAGCATGAAAAAACGCTGAGTGCTGGGTTTACCCTCACCACCAACAACCGCATGGAGTTGATGGCCGCGATTGTCGGGTTACAAGCGTTAAAAGATTCCTGCGAAGTGGTTCTGACCACGGACAGCCAATACGTTCGCCAAGGAATTACCCAGTGGATCCATAACTGGAAAAAGCGCCAGTGGAAAACGGCGGATAAGAAGCCGGTTAAAAATGCCGACCTGTGGCAGCAATTAGATCAGGTGGCAGCCAACCACCAGATCACGTGGAACTGGGTAAAAGGCCACGCCGGTCACCCTGAAAATGAACGTTGTGATGAGCTCGCGCGTCAAGCCGCTAACCAACCAACCGAAACAGACGAAGGCTATCAGCCTCCTGCATAAAAGCATGGTGCGCTAACCGCCGTTAGGTACAACTCCCCCTAGCGGCGATACCGCTTGCTTTAGTTTCCAACGGGGCTTAATCGGTTTAAGTGGATAACTGCGTTTTCGCGCCATAATAAGATAAATAGATCCTAACGCGGGCGTTATCATACTGGCGCTACTTTCAACCCACGCATGGCGAGCGTTGGGGCGTTGTGTTGGCCATAGACCCATTTGATGTGCGGTAATGATTTCATAGTTCATGACACTTAACCAATCTTTGACGCGCAGCGGTGAAAACATTCGTCCTCCCCAAGGTAGGCGCTGATGTCGACCTCTAATCAGCTTTTTCATCCCCAGGAGACTGGTTGGATTAACGCCAGAAAGAATCAAACAACCATCGTCAATCATCACGCGATCGACCTCTCTTAGTAATCGGTGCGGGTCGTCGCTATAATCAAGTTGGTGTGCGAGTAAACAGACATCAAAGGACTTTTGGATAAACGGTAAGGCATAGTGGGCAGCCGTGAGGTTACGCATCGGATTGTGTTTATCGACACAGACTTGGTGTTGAATGTTACACTGTTTACTGACTAGCTCGCAGCTTAATCCACCTAATTTAAGCAAATGGTAGCCGAATAAAGTAGGCAGGCACTCATCCAGCCGAGTTTGCAATTGGGTGCGCGCCCAATCACCGTAGGCAATCTGGTCCCATGTATAGGGATAGTCAAACTGATGTTCAATGCGCGCTGGTTTCATTATTAAGGCTCATTCTATCGCTGGAGAACCCAATGCTTCACGTCAAAAGCATACCTGCATTTAACGATAATTACATATGGCTCATTATTAGTGAAGATAATCGATGCGCCGTGGTCGATCCCGGTGAAGCAAGTCAGGTTATTGACTATCTCAAAGCAAATACGTTGACACTGTCTTGTATTCTTATCACACATCACCACTGGGATCATACGAATGGTATTGAGGAGCTTGTCCGTTTCGCACCCAGCGCCCAAGTTATCGGACCGGAGATCAAACCTATCCCGCGCTTAAGTATGGCAGTGGGAGATGGCGATCAGATTGATGTTTTCGATCATCGATTTTTAGTGGTCGGAGTTGAAGGACATACTGATGATCACATCGCTTTTGTTGGCGATGGGAAGCTGTTTTGTGGTGATGCGCTATTCTCTGCTGGCTGTGGCCGCTTGCTTGGGGGCACCGCAGCACAAGCGCTAAATTCGCTTAAGAAGCTAGCCTCCTTGCCGATTGAAACAGAGGTCTATTGCGCCCACGAGTATACCGCTGCCAATGTTGCCTTCGCACTCACTGTCGAACCTGAAAACGATGATCTCCATTTGTATCGCGAAGAAGTCAACCGATTACGCGCTCAGGAAAAACAAACACTACCGAGCACCATTGGACGCGAAAAACGTATCAATCCGTTTTTGCGCATTCATGAGCCAAGCGTAATTCAAGCGGTCAGCGGGCGTGCGCAAAATAACACTGAATTAGAAGTTTTCCGCGCGTTACGTCAGTGGAAGGACGAATTTTGAGCTGAGTCTCTTGTCATCAGTGAGACCAGCCCCTATCATCATCGGCTATTTTGGACGAAGGTTTTTATGCCATGAAGTACCGTTTAGTTTTATTGAGCACACTGTTGCTGAGCGGCTGTCAGTCAACGGGTGACACTCAAGACACGGATACCGCCCACAAAGCGCCTCCTATTGCGGGCCAGAAGGCTTCATCTGCGCCCACAGAGACCGCAGTAACACCAGAGAAAGCGGTACCTAACCAACCCACGGTACTCTCACCGCAAAAACAAGAGGATGTTTGGCAGCGGATCAGTATGCAACTCTCCTTGCCTGTCCCAAATAATGCATCGGTGAGGCGGTATCGAAATTGGTATTTAAACTACCCTAATCACCTCGCAACCGTGACTGAGCGCGCGACGCCCTTTTTACACCTTATTGTTGAAAAAGTAGAAGCTCGTAATATGCCACTCGAGCTGGCACTTATCAAGAGCGATCCGACGTAACGAGCAGCGCGGAAAACCGACCGATTTCTGGCACCTTGATCTTCCTAAAGAGACCAGCAGTTATGTGCCCAAACTCATCGCACTGGGTGACGTGCTGCGCAATAAAAACAAATACGGTTTAGATCTCCCTGAAATCCCTAACCAGCCAGTGTTAACCATGGTCGATCCGGGTATGCAAATGGATCTCGCGTTAGCAGCTAACTATGCGGGTTTGACTGTGTCAGAACTGCAAAGCCTTAATCCAGCCTATAATCACTGGGCAACGTCTCCATCGGGCCCAACTCACCTTTTACTGCCGAATGATAAGGTGGCGCGCTTCAATACCGAGCTCGCGAAAAATAAGAATCAGGGACTTCGTGTCGAACGCTATGCGGTTAAGTCGGGCGATAGCCTAAGTGAGATAGCAGACCAGTATAATACCACGGTAAAAGTACTCAAACGCGCGAATCAGTTACGCTCATCACGCATTCGTGTGGGTCAACGCTTAATGATCCCGGTATCGCTCAAAGATGAGTCTCAATACACGCTAAGTGCTCCTCAACGGTTGGCCGCCTTGCAGGCTGCCGAGCGTGATGGTTATAAGCGTACTCACACAGTACGTCAGGGAGATAGTTTTTGGACGATTGCGCGTCGTTATGACGTGGATTATCGCCAACTCGCGAAGTGGAACGGCATGAGTCCTCGCGACACCTTAAGCATTGGTCAACAGCTCGTTGTGTGGGATAAAGAAAACAATGCACAACGTATTCGCACAATCACCTACCGTATTCGCCAAGGTGATTCACTGAGCACGATTGCACATCGATATAAGGTATCCGTGTCAGATTTAATCAAATGGAACCAACTGCGCCAGAACGCATATATCCAACCGGGACAACAGTTGACACTTCATATTGATATTTCACGGAGTAGTGGCTCATGATGCAAGCCTCAACCAATCCATTTTATGCCTTACGTGACACCGTACTCCGACCAAGTGCGTGTTTCGCCGCACTAAGTCAACGACCAGCGTGGGGCTGGGTTGCTTATTTACTAATGTGCTTGAGCGCGATTGCGTTTTGGAGTGCTTATTTTGATCACACGGATGTATCAACCCTTCAGCAAGCACTGGCTCAACAGCTGTCCATGCCTCAAGCAGAAGCGGAAAAGTGGTTACAACGAGAAACACTCCTAGCCTCTGAAGTATTGGGAGATTGGTTTGGTCGTGCCGCGGTAATTTTTGCCTTAGCCCTTTGGTTCCGGTTATCCACCAAGCAAGAGGCACCTAACTTTGGCTATCGTCACTGGTTAGCGGCATCCTGCTTTATTTTCCTGCCGGCAGTCATTGGTGATTTAGCAAGCTATACCAATATGACACTCGCACCGAGCTTTATCCTTCCGGCTCATGCTGATCTCAATAGTCTGAATGGCCTGCTCAAGCTACCGCTGACATCACCCTGGACAGCCTGGGCAGCCAGTTTACCCTTGCTCCTACCATGGTACTGGGTCCTCAGTATTACCGCTATTGGTACCTGGACACCATTAAATCAAGGTAAAGCCATTGTTGTCGCCACTCTCCCCTGGGTAGCTGTTTTCGGTGGCTGGGCGATCATCATTGCTGTGAGTTAATCCATTACAGCTATGGGTTAATGCATCACACGCGACGAGCGCTCACCCTAGCACCTTAAGTTGTGCCTCCATCGCCGCATGATCGGAGGCACCATTATCAATCGCACTGGCCTGCTCCACGGTCAATCCGCGATAGAATATATGATCCAAAGGCAGCCCAAACTTAGTCATCCGCTGGTCCGGTTGAAAATGCATTTCTTGTAAAGACAAACGCGACACCATCGCTCTGACTGCTTCTAATCGCCGTTGCGACCACGTATTAAAATCCCCTGCCAAGATAATCGGTCCATCAACACGTAACAAGGCTTGCTCAAGCGCTGCTAATTGCTTTTTATAAGCCGCCATCGCGTAAGTGAAGTTAATGCTATGAATATTGACCACAGCCAGTCGCTGACCATTGGAAAGCTGATACTCACTGTACAGTGCACTTTTGGGCAAGCGTAAATAGGGCTCTACCGCTGTATAAGCGCAGCTATGGAGAGGATTAACCTGAGAAAGATTCATAACCCCAGCGACCGCATCTTGCATCGCAAACGCATAGGCTTGATCATAATGAAGTGATGACTGTGTAATCCAGCGCGCGAGTTGAGGGCCAAAACTCGCTTCCTGTAATAGCATAAGACGATGCGGATCTCGATACTGCGTCAATGCTGTATCCCATTGTGGCCGCTGCTGTTTGTAAATGTTCCAAACCAGCAAAGAGAAATGGCCTTGTTCATCCAGCGGTAATGAATGGGTATAATCAACACATTGGCGATAAATACCAGAGACAGTGTGTAACTGTGACCCATCGGGGACAGTAAAGTAACCATTGACACCCACTATGGCCGTTGGGACTAAAATGGCGCTTCCCCAGGCCACTACCTTGCCAATACGTCGTTTCATTACTTAATTACCACCATAAAGCTCACCACTGAAAGTATAGGTTGCCCCTACATCGGGCGCCGATTTTGCGATCGTTAATGCCTAAATACAAGTGATAAACACACCTTATCACTTGCCGCACACTTGATGTCAGAGATAGGATAGAAAAGCAATGATAACAAGGTGTATTCATGGAGCGACGCCTATGCTCAATAATCTATTTGTTTACGGTACTCTTTGTCCAGACGAAGAGAACCACCACCTGCTCGCTGATATGAAAGGGAGCTGGCACAAAGCCAGCATACAAGCAATACGCACCGACCGTGGCTGGGGATCGGCAGCAGGGCACCCAGGGATCGAGTTAAGTGATAACGCAAAGGACAGAGTAAAAGGCTGGTTATTTAAAGCTGACGATCTTTCAACGAGATTAGCGCAGATCGATCAATTTGAAGGCGCGGGCTACCAACGAGTGATTGTTGAAGTGGAATATAAACATACAAGCGGAGAAGACACCAAGCATACCACCGCCTTCACTTATGAACTCTGTTTTAGTCATCAGCCTAATACGACTGGGCCAAGCCAATTTGTCGCCAAAAACGACTAATAAGTGTTCTTACTCATAAACACAAAAAACCACCAATAAGCCAGTGTATCGAGTGATACTTGTATAAAAAAAGCACCGATATAAGTCGGTGCTTTTTAGGTGGCAGAGGTAGAGGGATTCGAC
>NZ_MUFH01000124.1:0-7785 GCF_001996115.1 Salinivibrio sp. MA427 | reverse complement strand
ATCATGTATCAGAAGCAAGTTGAAATTAGTGCAGAAAACGGCCTACACACTCGTCCAGCGGCGCAGTTCGTCAAAGAAGCAAAAAGCTATGACGCTGACATCACTGTTGAGTCAAACGGTAAGAGCGCGAGCGCGAAAAGCCTATTTAAACTGCAAACCCTTGGCTTGACCAAAGGCACCAAGGTGACTATCTCTGCTGAAGGTGCGCAAGCACAACAAGCCGTTGATCACCTGGTAAAACTGATGGACGAGCTGGAGTAATCCGGCTCTTTTTCTATCGGTTTTAAGTTGGATAAACGTAAGGTAAAGCTATGATTTCAGGCATCCTGGCATCACCTGGTATTGCTTTTGGTAAAGCACTGCTGTTGCAAGAAGAAGACGTTGTCATCAATAAAGATAAGATTGATGCGTCTCGAATTGAAAAAGAAATTCAGCGCGTATTGGATGCTCGCGAACAGTCTAAGACGCAACTCGAAGCGATCAAAGACAAAGCAAGGGAAACCTTCGGCGAAGAGAAAGAAGCGATCTTCGAAGGTCACATCATGCTACTAGAAGATGAAGAGCTGGAAGACGAGATTGTCAGCTTCATCAAATNACGCTGTGATTGAAGAGCAGGCGGTGACGCTTGAATCTCTGGATGATGATTATCTGAAAGAGCGTGCGGCAGATATCCGTGATATTGGTTCTCGTTTTGTTAAAAACGCACTCGGCATCAACATGGTGTCTCTGAGCGCGATCAACGAAGAAGTGATCCTGGTTGCGAATGATCTGACGCCTTCAGAAACAGCACAGGTTGACCTGAATTATGTGCTCGGTTTTATCACCGATATCGGTGGTCGCACCTCGCACTCGTCGATCATGGCACGCTCGTTAGAGCTTCCAGCGATTGTGGGCACTAACAACGCCACCGCCAATGTTAAAAACGGTGACATGTTGGTGCTTGATGCGATTAACAACCAAATTGTCGTTAATCCTTCTGACGACGAGCTCAACAAGTTTAAAGCGATTCGTGATCAACACATCGCGGAAAAAGCCGAGCTCGCGAAGCTCAAAGACTTGCCTGCTATCACATTAGACGGCCACCAAGTCGAAGTGTGCGGCAACGTGGGCACAGTAAAAGACTGTGACGGTGTAAACCGTAACGGTGGTGAAGGTGTGGGTCTTTATCGCACTGAGTTCTTGTTCATGGACCGTGACTCGCTCCCTACTGAAGAAGAGCAATATCAAGCGTATAAGGCGGTCGCAAAAGCGATTGATGGTCACCCAGTGATCATTCGCACCATGGACATTGGCGGTGACAAAGATCTGCCTTATATGGACCTGCCTGAAGAAATGAACCCATTCTTGGGCTGGCGAGCCGTCCGTATCAGTCTTGATCGTCGCGAAATTCTCCGCGATCAGCTACGTGCGATTCTACGCGCATCGGCACACGGTAAAATTCGTGTCATGTTCCCGATGATTATTTCTGTCGAAGAAATCCGCGAGCTAAAAGAAGCGATTGAAACTTACAAAGCAGAGCTACGCCAAGAAGGCCTCGACTTTGATGCTGATCTTGAAATCGGTGTAATGGTTGAGACACCGGCCGCGGCTGCAATCGCTCACCACCTCGCGAAAGAAGTGGAATTTTTCAGCATCGGCACTAACGATTTGACCCAATACACCTTAGCGGTCGATCGTGGTAATGAGCTTATTTCGCACCTGTACAATCCACTGTCTCCTGCAGTACTAACGGTTATCAAGCAAGTGATTGATGCCTCACATGCTGAAGGAAAATGGACGGGGATGTGCGGAGAGCTTGCAGGTGATGAGAAAGCAACGTTACTATTGATGGGAATGGGTTTGGATGAGTTCAGCATGAGTGCCATTTCTATCCCTCGCATCAAGAAGATTATCCGTAATGCCAACTTTGCTGATGTGAAAGCGATGGCCGACACAGCGCTCACTTTGCCAACTGCGGCAGAAATCGAGGCCTATGTCGAAAAATTTATTGCGGAAAAAACCGCTTGCTAATATACAATCAGCAAAGAATTACTGCTTAGGAGCAACACTATGGGTCTGTTCGACAAACTGAAGAAGTTGGTGTCTGAAGACAGCAACGACGCTAGTGCTATTGAAATTATCGCCCCATTGTCGGGTGAGATCGTCAACATCGAAGACGTGCCTGACGTTGTGTTTGCTGAGAAAATCGTCGGTGATGGTGTTGCGATTAAGCCATCTGGTGACAAAATGGTAGCGCCAGTAAACGGCACTATCGGTAAGATTTTCGAAACCAACCACGCTTTCTCAATTGAGTCAGACGATGGCGTCGAGCTTTTTGTTCACTTTGGTATCGACACCGTCGAGCTGAAAGGCGAAGGCTTCAAGCGCATTGCCGAAGAAGGTCAAATGGTTAAAGCCGGTGATACCGTGATTGAATTTGATTTAGCGACACTCGAAGAGAAAGCGAAATCAACACTGACACCTGTTGTGATCTCGAATATGGATGAGATCAAAGAGTTGACCAAACTATCAGGTGCCGTCACTGTGGGTGAAACCCCAGTATTACGCGTCACCAATTAATAAACCGTCTCTGGTTTAGACAAACGCAGCCAATTGGCTGCGTTTTTTTTTAAGCCATCGCTCGGCCATCACTCGTAAACTGAAAAAAGAAGCGTTTGACGCGTCGGCTTCTTGCCCAATAAAGGCTTGCCCAAGCTAGCCAAAGGCCGTGTAAAGCAAGCAGCCAATCAAACTGCCCCCCAGTGACGATGAACGTTTGCCAGACTTGATAAGCTTCCCATAGCCATAATAGCCAAACCCACCAATAGCCAATGTGCCAGTGTTGTCTTAGCCATTCAGGCGCTCTGTCGCAGTTACCGACTAATAACAACAACCCGAGCGGCACCACGCCAATTGCCAAGCTTATATAAAACGCCTTTAACTCAGGATAAACCAGCGCGAGCAACTCACTACCCTGCTCTCGACTCACGCCAGCCATTGCCAATAGCCACCACGCGCGGCTTAATAACAGTAAACACAACACGGCAATCTGCGGTGCCTTGATATACCCTTTGTCGTCAAAGTGATGAAATGTATCCATAAGCTTATTGATTGAGAAGTCACATATTTACCATGGCGACATGCAATAAAAACTGCAAGCCTAAAAGTAAAATTTGTTATCCTTGGGTGGAGTTATTTATTAAGCGTTACATGGAGCCCTTATGGCCAAAGCCAAAGCCAACGCGACGATTTCGCCAGAAACGCAACAAGACGCCATGCGCGTTGCGAAAGCCACGCAAAAACCGGGACAAACAAAAGCGCAGACCAAACTGATTGCAAAGGGATTGAAAAAGGGGTTGCCCAATATAAAAAGGAACAAAAAGCAAAAGCACGCGAGCAGGATAAAGCACGAAAAAAACAACAAAATAAACCATCAAGCGCCGCGCCTGTGAAAGCGTCTCAAGCCCCAGTCGATGACTCCAGCCCCGCTGAACCAGGGTTGGATAAAAGCTACAGCAGTCTCCCATGGCTTTTACTTGTGGTAAGCTGGATAGGGTTCATTGGCTATATATTGGTGAGGGCGTAATGTGGAAGCGACTGATAACGGTTATAGGGATCATCACTTTGGTTGGCTGCAGCAAAGGAGAAACGATGGCTAAACATCCGCCAGTGACGGCCTGTGGCGATAGCCCCAACTGTGTGTCTACGGCAGATACCCGAGAAAAATTCCAGCTGGCACCGCTTGATATCGCCAACGACAACGTGGCGTTTTCAGCCATTGTCGCGCATATCGCCGCCATGCCGCGCGCTGAGGTCGTCATCTCGCAAGATAATTACGCACACTTACGCTTCACCACTAAGGTGCTGCGCTTTGTGGATGATGTTGAAGTCTCGCTTGAGGGCAACCAACTCGCCCTTCGCTCCGCATCTCGGATTGGCTACTATGACTTTGGCGCCAACCGTCAACGTGCCGAGGTCATTCGCCAACGTTTAACCGACGCTGAGCTTATCACGCCTTAAGCGAGCAGCTAGTTGATATAAGAGCGAATATCGCGCTTTTTATCTTCGACCCAATCACGGCGGAACGGTCCCCAGTCTTTAAGCTGGTAGTAACCATCGTTATGACGCTTTCCATCTTGGATAAAAGTCATATCAATACCGAGCCCAGACAGTGATTTCAATACATCTTGGATCGTACGACGGGGCCAGCCTGTCGCCTCGATAAGGCGTGGCACATTTGGGCGTTCCATTTCTTCTACCAACACGGCAAGATAGAGACGCCGGGCGAATACCGGGTTTAGTTCCATATGAACCTCCAACAGTTACGAATGTTCCCATTATTCATGCCGCCTGCGAAGAGGCTTTGCGTTTGATCAAAAGGCCATCAAATCGACGTGCTGCAGACTCATTTAGTGGCACATTTCACACGCTTCATCCCTTATCGCATCGCCAAACGGCCCCTTCCCCACTATTGCGTTCAATGTTGAGCGATGTCACTCTTAATTGTCCGTAAATAATGATGATAACGACCATGACAACTGTATTTGGCATTAAAAACTGCGACACCCTAAAAAAAGCCCTTAAATGGTTGGATAACCAAGGCATTAACTATCAGTATCACGATTACCGCAAGACGGGGTTAGATGCCGAGATGTTACAGACCTTTGTTGCCGAATTAGGGTGGGAGCCTTTGATTAACAAGCGTGGCACCACTTATCGCCAGCTAAGTGACGAACAAAAAGCCAGCTTAGACCAACCCCGTGCGATTGCGATCATGTTAGACAATCCAGCGATCATTAAACGCCCTTTACTCGTACACGAAGGGAAGTACTATCTTGGCTTTAAAGAGAGCCAATACGCTGAGATTTTCGCGTAATGTAAGCACTTATTTACTGTTGCTGTAAGGAAACTCCAATGACTGATACTGCTACGCTGGCTTTGGCAAAAGACTTGATCAATCGTGAGTCGGTCACACCGGAAGATGCGGGTTGCCAAGCTCAAATGATTGCTCGATTAGAAGCCCTGGGCTTTACGATTGAAACCATGGTGTTTGACGATACCACCAACCTTTGGGCGAGACGGGGCACTGATGGGCCGCTCTTCACGTTTGCGGGCCACACCGATGTCGTCCCCGCTGGCCCGCGCGATCAATGGCATACGCCGCCATTTGAAGCCACTGTCATTGACGATCACCTTCATGGACGTGGCGCCGCGGACATGAAGGGCTCACTCGCCGCCATGGTTGTGGCTGTTGAGCGCTTTATTGCCGAGCATCCAGACCACTCGGGTTCACTCGCGTTTCTGATCACGTCGGATGAAGAAGGACCCTTTATTAATGGCACCACCCGCGTCGTCGATACGCTGATGGCTCGAAATGAGAAAATCGACATGTGTATTGTCGGTGAACCCTCAAGTACGAATCACGTCGGTGATGTGGTCAAAAACGGTCGTCGCGGATCCATCACTGGCGATTTGTACGTTAAAGGTGTACAAGGCCATGTCGCCTATCCGCACCTTGCAAGTAATCCTGTCCATCAGGCCATGCCAGCGCTAACAGAGTTAGTGCAAACAGTGTGGGATAATGGCAATGCTTTTTTCCCACCGACAAGCTTTCAAATCCCAAATATTGAGGCAGGTACCGGCGCAGCCAATGTGGTCCCGGGTGAGTGTCATGCGCAATTTAACTTCCGCTTTAGTACCGAGCTAGATAGTGAAACCATCAAACAGCGAGTTTATTCTATTCTGGACGCGCACGGGCTCGACTACACCTTAGAATGGACCCACAGTGGCGACCCGTTTTTGACCGATGAAGGTACCTTGCTTGATGCAGTTGTGGCCGCGGTTGAAGAGGTGAATCATCAAACGCCACAATTACTGACAACCGGTGGCACCTCCGATGGTCGTTTTATCGCCCAGATGGGCGCTCAAGTGATTGAGCTGGGTCCGGTCAATGCCACGATTCATAAGATCAATGAGTGTGTGAGTATTCCTGACTTAGAAAAGCTGACCGACATGTACCAAAAAGTGTTGGAAAAGGCGCTACCGTGAGCCTACGCGCAGCACAGTTGATTGGGCAAGACTCTTCAGCCCTTCAACCAATGAACGCGCAACCTGGGGCGCCCTGTTTGCATCAGGATGTGTTATCTGACGTCGCCGCCTTACAACAGGCGGCGAGTCGTGCTGGGTTCGCGTTGAGAGTCGCCAGTGGTTATCGCGCTTTTGAACGTCAGTTGGCGATCTGGAATGGTAAATTTAACGGCGATCTGCCTGTCCTTGATGCTCACAGCCAACCTATGGATATAACCCGCTTATCAGACAAGGAACGGGTGCACGCGATCTTACGCTGGTCGGCGTTACCCGGCGCCAGTCGACATCATTGGGGAACAGACATGGATGTGTACGATAAGCAGTCTCTTATCCCTGATCAGCCGCTGGCTTTAACCCCACCCGAATACGACAGTGGCCCGCAAGCGGCCTTTTCTTCTTGGCTACATGCCAATGTATCAGCATTTGGTTTCTTTCTTCCTTATGCGAGATACCAAGGCGGGGTTGCCAGAGAGCCATGGCACATCAGCCATATTGCCACCAGTGCATCAATGTTATCCGCTTTCTCTCAGGATATGCTCGCAGCTGCGATCACCCATGCGCCGATTTGTGGGAAAGACGCTATCCTCGGCCAATTAGATTGGATATATTCAACTTACGTCACCAACTTATGCGAGGTGGAAAGATGGAATGGCTAACCAATCCTTATGTGATTATTACCATTGTGGTCGCCGTGGTCGTGAGTAACATCATGGCGCTCAAATACACCGCCAACGCCAAGTTTGGGCTTAAATACAAAGACAAGCCTGATAAGCATCAACGTTCAGCGTCTGACGATGACGCAAAAGCACAGTCAGATCAAGACAACGCTCCGCACCATCAACGTGATGACCAATAAGCGCTTGGCTGACTCTTCGTTGCTACAGCGGCCTGGTTTGTTGAACAAGTCAATGGAACCATTCACCCAAGTTTACGCTCTGCTCCTATGAAGACCCAACCAAAGCAAACACATTGGACGAGATCGCAGTAACGTGCATGATGACAAACTTAATATCTATTATGATAAACGTGTTCCATTTTGATAAAATTTTTAGGGATTAATAGGCTGTGGTATCAGCCTTTTTATTTTTCTATAGAAAACGAGGGAGTGATAAAATTTACTCGAAGTCTCACTAATATCAAGGCCTTCAGAGCAATTCACTAACTCGAGCATCTTTCATTTTGTCTATCTCCCAGGCTGTCTTTCATTAGCATTGGCTCAGGTTCTCGCGTTGACAGTATTTTTACTCGGGGGTATATTTCTTTTCGCATTAATTTACGGTTTATGCTTATAAATGAATAGTGCAGTTCATTAACTTTAATCTGTATAGTACGTCTTTAGGATCTAAATAACATGAATAAAAAAAGTCTGTGTAAAAAATGGTGTCTTTTGTTAGTGGCGAGCTTGTTTGCTAATGCTTCATTTGCGCAAGATTGGCTAGAGGGTGTTTATATCAATCAAGACAAAGATTCTCTTATGGAAGAAGTGATTTTCTGTCAAGGTGGTAAAGCATATGCAGGTATGTCGCCTAGAAAGTATGAAATGACAACGAAGAACGATGAAAAGCTCGTTGTGCTAAAGTCAAACGGCGTATTTACTTTTAAAGTATCTGCTGATAACAAAGAACTGTTCCCTGTCGATGATTTCACCAAAAACTGGTTTACAGAAAAAACACTTCTTTTAGATAGTAATCGAACAGATACTTGTAAATAGAAGAGATC
>NZ_MUFH01000123.1:0-7195 GCF_001996115.1 Salinivibrio sp. MA427 | reverse complement strand
GAGATATTCAGGAAGAAGACCGAGTTCTTGGCGGCCTGGCACCGCTTCGAGACACCTCTCTCATAAACGATTTGAAAAATAAAAAGCGAATAATAAATACGTCAAAAAATTTCTAATAGGGCGTTAGCTCACGGGGTTGTAACTTGCGTTTGTCGCTCTTATTTCAGGCTCAACCGTTTTGCTAGGCGATGTAAATTGCCACCATCGATATCAAGTTGTCTTGCAGTGGCGGCCCAATTACCGTGATTTTGTGATAATGCGTCCGAGATCATTCTTTTCTGAAGATTCTCTGTTTCTGCGCGTAGCCCTAATGTTGGAACTTCAATAGACTCTTTTTTTTGCTGTTTATGGGTAGTACTAACCGCCTTTTCGTCAGAGGTAAAGAGATCAAAATCTTGCAGAGTAAGCTCGAGATCCCTCGACTGCGTTCGAGATTTGGCTAGGACACTGGCTCGTTTGATAGCATGCTCTAGTTCGCGTACGTTACCAGGCCATGCATACTGTGTGAGCTTTTGAAGTAGCGATGCAGACAGGCGAATGCTGCTAAGATGAAATTTAGCCTTCATCTGTTCGGCAAAAAATCCGGCTAATAATACGACATCATCGTCTCTTTCTCGAAGAGGTGGAACATGGAGAGGGAATACACTGAGACGATGGTATAGATCGGCTCTAAAACGACCGGCTGTTACTTCCTCATATAAAACGCGATTGGTCGCGGCAATGATGCGCGTATTCACTTGAATATGACGGTCATCGCCGACCCGCTGGATATCACCGAATTGGAGTGCACGCAGTAGCTTGGCTTGCAACTCTAACGATAATTCGCCAACTTCATCTAAAAATAATGTGCCGTTATCGGCTTGCTCGAACTTACCCTTTCGATCACTAATTGCACCGGTAAAGGCCCCTTTAATGTGACCAAATAGTTCACTTTCCGCGACGGATTCCGGTAGCGCGGCGCAGTTAAGATAGACTAATGGCTTAGACGCTCTTGCAGAACGCTGGTGGAGTGCATTAGCGACTAACTCTTTACCAACCCCGGTTTCCCCGGTTATTAATACTGATAACTCCGTATTCGCCACCGCGTCTATTTGTTGTTGTAGCGTCTGCATTGCCGCCGATCGGGAAATAATCTTATCACTAAACGTACGCCGCTCTGTCAATGCCTCATGTGTGACATTGGCTTGTGTTTCTAGTTGCTCTAATAACAAGGCTGTTTGTAGCCCACCTGCTGCCAGTGCGCTGATAAACCGCAAGTCGTGATTGAGGAGGCCATCAAACTGATTTTCGTCAAACGCATCAATAGTTATTGCGCCAATTAGCTGATCGTCCACTAATAGCGGAAGTCCGATACAAGAGTGAACCTGAAGCTTGCCATCATGGTTAGGAATTAATCCATCATAAGGGTCTGGTAAATCGCTGTTAGCCGGAAAACGTACGATATCACCTGCTCGTGCAATGGCTTCCAAACGCGGGTGCTGAGCGAGAGCAAAACGACGACCTAAGACGTCATGCGATAATCCATTAATGGCGAGAGGAATAAAGGTCTGATTCTCATACAAAAGTAGTGTGGATGCATCACAGCGTAGCACTTCTCTTATCGTGGTTAATAATGTATCAAACCGGTCTTTTCGAATCAGTGCAGAATTTAAATCTTGTGTGATGTACAGCCAATGGGCGAATAATTCAGTCATAATCTAGTATTAGTGTCTTTATGACAATCATATATGTCTAAATGACAATAATCAATGCTGTCATTAAGACAATGTTTTAGGTGGGTTGTTATATAAGTGCTTGATGTTAAATGGTTAGTTATCTTGGCACGACTAATGCATATAGAGTGCATTAGGTTCTCAATGTCATTTAAGGTAGTAATCATGACAATACAGGTAAAAAACAACATTCGCTGGGTGGGTCAACGAGATTGGGAAGTGCAGAACTTTCATGGCACAGAATACAAAATCACCAAAGGAACAAGTTACAACAGCTACTTAATCCAAGAAGAGAAAACAGTACTGATCGATACGGTTGATCACCGCTTTAGCCAACAATTTTTGCAAAACCTTGAAAGGGAAATCGATCTAGAAAGTATCGATTTTATTGTTGTAAATCACGCAGAGGAAGATCATTCCGGCGCAATGTCCGCCTTGATGGAGAGGATCCCTGACACGCCGATATATTGCACTGAAGCGGCGATAGACTCGATAGTGGGCCACCATCACCACCCGGAGTGGAATTTTAATACGGTAAAAACCGGCGATAGTATCGATATTGGGAATGGTAAGCAGCTTATATTTGTTGAAGCGCCCATGCTGCACTGGCCCGATAGCATGATGACCTACTTAACCGAGGACGCCGTCTTATTCAGCAATGACGCCTTTGGTCAGCATTACTGTGATGAACGCTTGTTTAATGATGAAGTTGACCAAAATGAGCTGATGGAACAGTGCTTACGGTATTATTCTAATATTCTTACCCCTTTCAGCCGTTTAGTAACGGCGAAAATAAAGGAAGTTTTAAGTTTTAATTTACCTGTCGATATGATCGCAACCTCTCATGGTGTCGTTTGGCGCGATAACCCTATTCAAATAATCGAGCAGTACCTTGCGTGGGCGGATGACTATCAAGAAGACAGAATCACTATTTTTTATGACTCTATGTCGAATAATACACGAATGATGGCTGATGCTATCGCACAGGGGATCCATGACGTCGATCCGGACGTCGCAGTAAAAGTGTTTAATGTTTCGAAACACGACAAAAATGAAATTCTATCAAATGTATTCCGTTCTAAAGGTGTGTTAGTTGGTTCTTCAACGATGAATAATGTCATGATGCCTAAGATCGCAGGGATGCTGGAGGAAATCACCGGGATGCGTTTTAAAGCGAAAAAGGCGGGCGCTTTTGGTAGTTTTGGTTGGACCGGTGGTGCCGTTGACCGCATCCACACGCGCCTTATGGACGCTGGTTTTGAAACGTCGATGAGCTTGAAAACAAAATGGCGTCCTGATCGCGATGGTATGGAGAAGTGTCGAGAGCATGGTCAGTATATTGCAAAGTTGTGGGCCAACAAACGCCCCTCTCGAATGCTACCGACGGCTGAGTCTTGCGAGAAAAACGACAAGCCACGACCATCGACACTAAGCCCTGAAAAGCCAAAAACACACCCTATCCAAGATGCAGAGCCGCCTCATTCTGCAGACTGTCAGTGCATGATTTGTACTGTTTGTAATTGGGTTTATGATCCTGCTGTGGGAGAGCCTAACCAAGGTATTGAACCTGGGACAGTATGGAGTGATGTTCCGGGATACTTCTTATGTCCTGAGTGCCATCTAGGCAAAGATGTTTTTACAACATACCAAGGTTAGGGAGCGAAAATGACTGAACCAATTATTATTATTGGCAGTGGCTTCGCTGCTTACCAACTGGTAAAAACAATTCGGCGTATGGATCGGGAGATCCCGGTGACCGTATTGACGGCTGATGATGGCCATGAGTACCACAAGCCGGATTTGAGCCACGTATTTAGTAAACAACAAACAGCGGACGATTTAGTGTTAAAATACGCTGATGTGTTCGCAGATGAATACAATATTACTTTATTGACTCAGACTGTCGTTGAGCATGTCGATACACAGGCCCATTGTGTACGCGCAAATGGTCAAAAGTATTTTTATTCAAAGCTGGTTTTTGCAACCGGTGCAACTACTTTTATACCTCCGGTTCAGGGGGATGCGGCGCATCAAGTAATGACAGCTAACTCTTTGACAGAGTTGCGCGCATTAGAGCCTAATGTGCGTCAAGCTCAGCGTGTTGCCATTATAGGGGGTGGATTAATAGGTGTTGAAATTGCGATGGATCTAGCGCGAAGCGGGAAATCCGTTGTGGTTGTTGAGCCTAATACCCACCTTCTTGGGACACTGGTTCCAGAGTTTGTTGCTAGACCGCTTGAGAGCCAGATGCTGCAACTCGGCACGACACTGTGCCTTGGTGAGAGTGTGGTGGAAGTCAATCAACAGGAGCAGTCGCTTTCACTGACGTTGCAGAGTGGCAAGAAGATTGCTGTGGATCTTGTTATATCAGCGGCTGGCCTGACGCCAAATACCAACCTTGCGGCACAAGCAGGCATTCAAGTGAACCAGGGTATTTGCGTTGATACATCGCTGCGGACATCCGCTAGCGACGTATTTGCGCTAGGAGATTGTGCCGAGGTTGAAGGCCAAATTAGGCCTTATCTACAAGCCATTTCTTTAAGTGCTAGTACGCTTGGTAAGCAGCTTCTTGACGTTGATGGCGGTTTAACGTTACCCGCTATTATGGTTAAAGTTAAAACCCCCAATTATCCCATCTACATGGCAGGTGATATCCATTCGGCAATATGCTGGGATATCAATATGGTCAGTTCGGGGATAGTGGTGCGAGCCTCTGATGACGCTCAGCAGCTAACTGGGTTTGTTGTCACAGGGGAGCAAGTGACTCAGGCGTATACGTTGTTTAGACAGTTGTCTAGGGCTATCTAGCCGATATAACTGGGGGAGCGGTTAGTTAATAATCAAAACTAACCGCTTTAACCAGGGCATAGAGCATTTGTCCTGGCTGCAGTTTGAGTCGAGACAACGACCGGCGACTGATCCTCGATAATATCGGTTGACCACTTACGTCCAACCGTAACAAGACGTTGGCGGGGTGCGTGTCGTCGCTCACCTCCATGAGCTGTGCCAATAAGCAATTATTGATACTTGATTGTTGTGGTGCTTCTAAAGCGATTGATACATCTTTTGCGTGTACCCTCGCTTTGATGATGCTGTGTGTTTCGACTTGCTGCAAAGGGACATGCAATTGTTGGTCATTGGATAAGTCTAGCACTGTCATATAGTCGTCTGTATGCTTTTTGACGGTGCAGTGAACCACCGCAGCCGCGTTATCATCTCGCGCTAAAGACAAATTTGTCCTTGTGAGCATATCTTGTGTTGCGCCATGTGCTAATACTTTTCCGTTATCTAACAGCACAATGTGATCGGCAAGTCTTGAGACCTCTTCAATGGCATGGCTGACATAGATGATAGGTATCTTCAGGGTCGATTGTAGTGATTCGATGTAAGGTAAGATCTCGGCTTTACTGGAAAGGTCGAGAGAAGCCATCGGTTCGTCCATAAGCAATAGGCTCGGGCTAGTGAGCAGGGCTCTAGCAATTGCGACTCTTTGTTTTTGTCCACCAGATAACTGGTGAGGGTAGCAGCGACTAATGTCGGTTAGTCCGAGGCTTTTTACCGTTGCTTCAAAACTGACATAGCGTTTTTCCTTGTCTACACGGTTGTAGCTAAATAACAAATTATCTTTGACGTCTAAATGAGGAAATAGGTTCGGTTCTTGGAACACATAACCGATAGGGCGTTGATGGGTGGGTAAACATGCATCTTGGCGCTGCCATGTTTCCCCATTGACAATAACCGTCGCACTATCCAATTGTGTAGGTTGCCAATAGTAAAACAAATGACAAAGAGACAAGTATGGCTGCCAGTGTATGCGCGGCGTCGTAATTCATTGACTCGACGTGATTGTAGATAGCAATAGATGCGACTTGGGTTTGCCCTGGAATGTTTCCCCCAATCATTATTATGATCCCGAACTCGCCCAATGAATGTGCAAATGAAAGGACACCCGCGGTTAAAAAACCCCTTCGTGATAAAGGAAGCACAATATTGAAAAAACGATCCATAGGAGAGGCTCTTAATGTTGCGGCAACGTCTAATATGCCACCAGTTGCTGATTGAAAGGATGATAGAAGTGGTTGCATTACGAATGGTAGTGAATAAATCATGGAACCAACCACTAACCCAGAAAATGAAAATGCTAGATGATTGAAGCCCAGCGCCTCTAAACTTCCCCCTATCCATCCATTAGGCCCCAATAGTAGGAGGAGGTAGAAGCCCAACACGGTGGGTGGTAAGACTAAAGGCAGCATCACTAATGCTTCAACGAAGATTTTTACACGTGACTGTGTGTTGACTAGCCACCACGACAGGGGTGTGCAAATTATGAGCAATATGCTGGTGCTCACGAAAGCGAGCTTTAGAGTGATAACCAGTGCAGTGATATCGTTTGGGGAGATCATTGCTCAATAATGCCTTTCTTGGATCGTATCAAGGTCGCTTGGTTTGCGATTAATGGTTGGTTTATTTTGTACCCTGAGTTCTTGATAATGGTTGTAGCTGTTTCACTGTTTCTGACCCAGCTTAGGAATTGAACTGCTGAATCAAAAATATGGGGCGTTTTTTTTGCGTAGTTTAAAATGACAGCTTGTTGCTCGATGGGTTCGTAAAGATGTCGAGGAGGTATCCAGTACGAGCCGCCAATGGCCCCATCACGGTCTTTTACTTGTGATAAAGATAAAAAGCCCAGTTCCGCAGCTTCTGATGCTATCTGGCCATAAGCTTGGCCGATGGACTGCGCCTTCACGATTTGTGTATTGCTATTTAAGTCCTCCCAGAGCTCAAGGCGTTGCATGATTTGTTTGGCTGCAAGGCCGTATGGAGCGACACGAGGATCTGCCATGGCGAGATGTTTGAAGGAATGTGTTTCAAGGACTTTATCTCCGGCGCTAGTGAGCAGATCGGTGTCTTGTGACCACAAAACAGGTATGCCAATCGCGTAGGTAAAGCGAGAGTTCTCAACCACTAATCCAGCTTTCTCCAACAAGATAGGACGTACTTTATCTGCGGAAAAAAATAGATGGTAGGGTGCTGCGTGTTTGATTTTTGCGAATAGAGAACCCGAAGAGCCAGAACTAATCAGAAAAGGTTGATTAAACTCTCGTTGATAGGCATGGGCGAGCTCATTGAAAGTACCATTAAAATTTGCTGACACAGCAACGCGAAGGGGAGCGGTGTCTGCCATCGTCGTACCAGAAAGAAAACAAAGTAGAGTTAACGTAATTGTACGTAAAGTCTTGTTCAAGTGCATATTTTGGGTTCCATCATCAACACTCCTATTTCTAATGTGGCAAGCTTTGCTGAACCTTAACTATCCACAGGTTTTGCATGCGGGAGCGGGCTTTACTTTGTATGGTATCCATTCCATTGATAGTCCGTCGAAATAGTAAAAAGCGTTGGTGACCACCGAGTTTGGGGCGACAATACTGTTAACGGCGATAAGTGCTTGCATTAATCCTATGATGCCAACAACAGGCGGGAGG
>NZ_MUFH01000122.1:0-7197 GCF_001996115.1 Salinivibrio sp. MA427 | reverse complement strand
CTCTTGTGGATAGACAAACTCAATCCCATCGACCTCTTGTTGAGCCATATGGGCATTGCCATTCCATTGCTGACCAATATTGACTTCGCCTGTAATAAACGGGACGTGTGGCGCATCGGAGTTATAAACCACCACGTTATCACGCAGAWCGCGTAGGGACTGATAGGCTTGCTTAATTTCCGCTTCATCGGTGCTGTTAATGCTATGGCCCTGGGCTTTTAACGCCATCCCGAACACGTCACGCACATCATTCAGCAGCATGACTTGGCCACGAAAATCGTCGCGCCATAAATCTGCCCATTTTGTCACTTTGCTACCGTCGATGTAATCGCTGTGGTAGCTAATACCCGTGACACCAAAAACATAAGGAAGCGAGTAGTCATTCTTTGGATCAAATGATTGGCCGAGCAAGCCTGGGCGTAACTGGTCAAAATGACCAATCTGGCTTTTATCAATTTTAGCGAGCATATCCTCGTTGATCATGCGCTCAATAAAATAGGTTGAGGCAAACGCCAGATCATAGCCTTCACTGTTTAGCAGCTTAAGCTTGGCATACATGGATTCGTTACTCTCGAATGTCGAGTAGTTCACATCAACCTGGTATTTTTCTTCAAACGCTTCAATGACATCCATGGGCATATACTCTGCCCAATTATAAAGATTGAGCACCTTATCTTCAGCATGGACGCCGCTTGCGAATACCGTCGTGAGTGCAAGTGCTGTTGCGGTGATTCCGTGAGTGATTTTCTTCATTATCATGGTCCTTCAATGGCTAACTGGCCGAGTACACGTCGAGCGCATAATATTGCACCCAGACTCTGTATAAAAGCCTTTTCTTGATCAATCTCGGCCTTTTTAAAGGTTCCGCTAAACAGTAGCATAATGCCGTGCTCGCCCCCTAAACTCGCGCCGAATACAAGGTGAGTGATATGGGTGATGACACAGACGGTTCGATAAATAGTCCTTATCGTCACGATAAAGAAAATAGGTTGCCCCCCAGTCAAAAGGCAGTAAGGTAACCGTTCTAATTGGCGGCGGAGATAAGTATTTGAACGAACTGACCATCATCGATGATATTGCGACTCATGGCCTTAGTGTTTGTGACGATTTTTTATCGGCGCAAGCGGTTAGCGATTTGCAGGCATGCTTACCCGCTCAGTGGAATCAAGCGGCAATCGGCCGAGAGCGTAAACAGCATACCAATACCCAAATTCGTCGCGACAAAATCTATTGGTTAGAACGTGATACGGCGCCCGCTATCGATACGCTTTTGGATAAAATGGCGAATTTGCAGTACGCCTTCAATCGGCATTTATTCTTGGGGTTGTTTGAGTACGAGGCGCATTTTGCTAAGTACAATCCCGGTGATTTTTATGCCAAACATTATGATGCGTTTGAGGGACGATCAAATCGTAAAGTCACGACGGTACTCTATCTAAACCACGATTGGTCTGAGCAAGACGGTGGTGAAATCGTGATTTACAACCCTGATGGGTCGCATCGCCAAACGCTGTGGCCCAAAGCGGGACGGCTGGTCACTTTTTTATCCGAAGCGTTTCCCCATGAAGTGCTCCCGGCCAAGAGGCAACGGTTTAGTATTGCGGGTTGGTATCGGTTAAATGGCATGAGTGGCCGACGTGTTGATCCAATTCGTTAACCACAGCCATACTGAATGCCATATGAGAACCGAGGTGACAATTGTGTATGGCACGCCCCCCACAGCAACAATGTTTTTTTACCGACACGACGTTTGATCCGCAGCAAGGTGTGGCTATGCCCCAAGCTGACGTCTATTGGTCCCCAAACTGGCTAGCGAGCAATCAAGCGGACGCGTTTTTTACATCGCTTCGCGAACAAGCGGCTTGGCAGCAACTTCCTATTTCGATGTTTGGGCGGACCGTGATGCAGCCGCGCTTAT
Organism: Salinivibrio sp. MA427; assembly: GCF_001996115.1. Taxonomy (NCBI): domain Bacteria; kingdom Pseudomonadati; phylum Pseudomonadota; class Gammaproteobacteria; order Vibrionales; family Vibrionaceae; genus Salinivibrio; species Salinivibrio sp. MA427. The sequence continues at coordinate 5,279 of NZ_MUFH01000122.1, read as the reverse complement.
TAGCTTGGTATGGTGATCATGCTTATACCTACAGTGGACTCACATTATCTCCCCGCCCTTGGACACCAGAGTTACTGGATTTGAAAGCGCGTGTTGAAGCTGCCACCCACGCCCGTTTCAATACCGTCTTGCTCAATCTCTATCGAGACGGTAGCGATTACATGGGCTGGCATAGAGACGATGAATTGGAATTGGGGAGGCAGCCGACCATTGCCTCGGTGAGTCTGGGCGCGAGTCGTCGGTTTTTATTCCGTCACCCCAAGCGACAGCTAAAGCGTGAGTTTTTACTCGATCATGGCTCACTGTTAGTGATGGCAGGCGAGACGCAAACCCACTGGCAACATAGTGTGCCCAAAACGCAAAAGCCGCTGGGTGAGCGAATCAACCTGACGTTTCGTTGGTTAAACAGTGAAGAGGCTAAGTAAAGCAAGCTGATCGCCTGCGGTGAACAAGTCACTATCGCATTACGCCTCGTCCATGCGATCGCGTGAAATTTTTAGGAAAGACGCGTGAGATTTTTAGCAACGAATAGGGGAATGGCAGTAATAAATGCTGAAAATAACAGCGGATTGGTCGAAGTTTGACGCTTTTGTTTGTAAAACAGCCATCTGAAACTTTTATTAAATAATAAGTGTTGACTCGATCACGTTTATCCGTAGAATGCCTCCCCGTACCGCAGAGACGGAAACAAAACAAAGGCGCGTTGGCAGAGTGGCTATGCAGCGGATTGCAAATCCGTGTACCTCGGTTCGACTCCGGGACGCGCCTCCAAGTTCCTCTAGGTGCACAGTAAAATCGGACGCGGGATGGAGCAGTYTGGTAGCTCGTCGGGCTCATAACCCGAAGGTCGKTGGTTCRAATCCRSCTCCCGCAACCAATTTTTACAAAGCGTGATGCAACGCTTAATTGCATAGGCGACATTAGCTCAGCTGGTAGAGCGCGACCTTGCCAAGGTCGAGGTCACGAGTTCGAACCTCGTATGTCGCTCCAAGTTTTGCCCACATCAAGCATGATTGATGTTACGGACGCGGGATGGAGCAGTCTGGTAGCTCGTCGGGCTCATAACCCGAAGGTCGGTGGTTCGAATCCGCCTCCCGCAACCAATTTTAGGTTGACGAAAAGCATTTAACAGTTGGTTAAAGTCAATACGACCTCCGGTCGGTGCCGTTGCACGGCGCGTTAAATCAGCCTCCCGCAACCAATTTTCTAAGCGCTTTTAGGCGCTTGATTGAACAAGCGACATTAGCTCAGCTGGTAGAGCGCGACCTTGCCAAGGTCGAGGTCACGAGTTCGAACCTCGTATGTCGCTCCAATCTTCTCATCGTTTTTCTCATCTATTTTGTTAGCGTTATCCAATATCACGTGTTTCCGAAGGCACAGGGTATGTCCGAGTGTCGTTCGTTGCGTCTAATAACATGGTTTCTAATGTCACTGTTTCATCGATCTGGGTGAAGTGGGCGAGGCCGACCGAATAGACAAACGGATAACGTTCTGACGATAAACGCCGGCAGAGCCTTAGGTAAAATCGATCTAATTGGGCTTCGACGGCGTCAACGTCTTGTTGAATCAATAATACGGCGAATTCACAGCCTTCTAAACGTCCTATCCAGCCTGTATCATCAAAGACATCCCTTAAACAGGCGGCAAATGCTCTCAGGACGCCATCACCCGCATGCTTGCCATAGTGCCGATTTATGCCTTGTAGCTGACGGACGTCAAAGTGCAGCAAAGTATGTTGATCTTCGATCACCATCTCATCGGTCAAATAGCTGGTTACTTCTCGGTAAAAGCCACGGCGATTAAATACGCTTGTCAAAGGGTCGATCACATTTTGTTGAGTCATGACCAGCTCATGTTCCACGATTCGCGCGAGATCTGACAGCGCGCGCTCACAGGCGTCAGTGAGCTGACGAGGCTTGTGGTCGATGACACAGAGGGTACCAAGCAAGTGCTCGCTATCAAGACTAAAAGGGAATCCAGCATAAAAACGGATGTTAGGAGGGCCGGTTACCAATGGGTTATCATCAAATCGACGATCATTAAGCGTGTCCTCAATGATAAATGGTTCGAGTTGATGAATAGCATGCCCACAAATGGACTCACTGCGCCCAGTCTGATTAACGGCTAACCCACGTTTGGCTTTAAACCATTGGCGATCTTCATCAACCAGGCTAATCGCAACCACCGGGCAATCAGATACGTAGGCTGCGACACGCACAATTCGCTCAAATCGATCTTCACGGCCCGTATCTAATATCCCTAGATCATATAAGGCGTGAAGACGCTTATCTTCGTGGCGAGTTGGCTGCGCTGGTTTCATGCTTTGTTCTCCCTGTTTATTTTAATAGTGTAGTTAACTAAACTTCCGCCCTGCAATGTGCGGATTCACCTGGATTTGTAAAAAAATGATTTGTAAAAACCGGGGTGTAAAAAACCCTATTTGTAAAAAACTTGTTTCAATGATATTTTCCTGCGGTTATTCATTCCACTGGGTGAGGCTGTTGCGCGTTTAAAACTGATCGCGTACCCCATAGCCCATCTATACTCTTTAAGTCATGTTGTTTTAGAAGGTTTGCTTATGGCGTTTTTAGCGAGCTACGATACCCAATATCCGCTATCCCATCCCCACGCAGCGTCGGCCGTGTTGATGGTGCCCCCGCTTCATTTTAAGTTTAATGCACAAACCAGTGAGGATAATGGTTTTCAACACGCTCCCTCATTGCCCGACGAGGAAGTAAAAACGCGCGCCATGGCAGAGTTTAATAACATGGTGATGATTTTGCGTCGCCATGGTATTGATGTGGTGGTGATGGAATACCCTGACTCGGATCCGGCGACACCGGATGCCGTCTTCCCGAATAACTGGTTTAGCACCTTGCCCAGTGGTGAGCTTTATCTTTACCCTATGGCATGCCCAAACCGTCAGTTGGAGGTAAAGCCAGAGCGTTTAATGGCAGCATTGGATCGTGCCGGCTATGACGTTAATCATGTGCATAAGGTCAAATGTCATGATAAAGAAGAGGCGTTTCTCGAAAGCACAGGCGCAATGGTTATCGATCACCTTAACCAGCGTGTTTATGCGGCACTTTCACACCGTTGTGACAGTATTTTATTGACCGAATGGGCAGCAAAGGTAGGCATGCGACAAGTCGTGAGCTTCAACACCGAGATGAGCGATGGCAATCCGGTTTATCATACTAATGTGATGATGGCTGTGGGCGAAGCGTTTGCCGTGGTTTGTGATGAGGTAATAGAGGCCGGGCAGCGGGATTTGGTCTGCAATACACTGAGCGAAGACAAAACGCTCGTTTCGATCAGTGAATCACAAATGAATCAGCTTTGTGGCAATATCTTGCAATTGCGAAATCGACATGGCGAATCGGTGATTGTGATGTCGTTGTCTGCTTACAGTGCTTTTACAGAAGCGCAAAAGCGTACATTACGCCAGTTTGGGAAACTGGTTCCTATCGATGTCACAACAATAGAGACAATTGGCGGCGGTAGCGTAGCTTTCAAGGGCATTTTGTCAAACGACACACCTTTCCAGCCGGTTACCATAAAAGTACGAATATTGTTATGATCAGTCCCAGAGGGATGGCTCAACACGTCCTCGCGGTAGTACCCTCCGAAACACGCGAGCGTTTGCGCTTCCGTTAACTCATGCAGCTGGCAAAACGCGAGCACTTTGCAAGAGCCTGTATTTTGTCCAGCTTTATTGGCGAGGTTACCGTTAGTAAATCGCGTGGGCGCGTAGTCGTAATGTGCATCTATCACCGCCATCGTCTCATCAAACATTACCATATCGGGTGTTTGCGTTACCTTGGCGAGAAAGCTGTCTAAGGTCATGTCGGTTCCTGAGTTAGTAACATGCGAGCTCTCAATGGAGAGTATATGCACGTTGTACCAACTTGTTCACCGAATGTGAAGCCGCGACATGTCAGTAACGGATGAATATCCATCACTTAAACAAAAAATAGTGTTGCAGTACTTTACATTGCACTAGGGCATCATTAGTATACAAAGCTGTTCGGAGGGATGGCTGAGCGGTTGAAAGCACCGGTCTTGAAAACCGGCAAGGGTTAATAGCCCTTCCAGGGTTCAAATCCCTGTCCCTCCGCCAAATCTAAAAAAGCCGCTGAAAAATCAGCGGCTTTTTTGTATCTATTTTAACCTTCTCTTTCCGAAGTCTGTTCACACTCGCCCGAGTAAGTGATGTAAAGTTCATCATAAATAAGCGCAAAACACCGCTCGAAAATCACAACGTCTGCAAATTTGGGCGATGGCGTGCTAGAATCCGTTACATACGCAAATATATGAATATTGGCGTTTTATTTTTTGCATTGTGAACACGGAATTGCCATGCCTGAATTTACACGTACGCCGTTGCCTTTGCCGCCTGACTTTGATCGCGACAACGACCAGTTACTCCTTCACTCTTGTTGTGCCCCTTGTTCGGGAGAGGTGATGGAAGCTATACAAGCAAGCGGGATCCGCTACAGTATCTTTTTTTATAATCCCAACATACATCCTGTTAAAGAATACGAAATTCGCAAGCAGGAGAATATTCGCTTTGCAGAAGAGCATGACGTGCCGTTTATCGATATGGATTACGACACCGATAACTGGTACGCCAGAGCAAAGGGGATGGAGTTTGAACCCGAGCGCGGCATCCGATGTACCATGTGCTTTGATATGCGGTTCGAGCGTACAGCGTTATATGCCGCCGAACATGGTTTCCGGTTTATCAGTAGTTCACTGGGTATCTCGCGCTGGAAGAACATGCAGCAAATTAATGATTGTGGCCATCGCGCAGCCGCCCCATATCCAGATGTAAGCTACTGGGATTACAACTGGCGCAAGCAAGGTGGTAGTCAGCGAATGATAGAAATCAGCAAGCGCGAGCGTTTTTACCAGCAGGAATACTGCGGGTGTATTTATTCGCTGCGGGATACGAATAAACACCGCCTAGCGCAAGGACGCGAGCGAATTAAGCTCGGCGTGCAATACTACGGCGACGATTAAAACTAAACCGCTGACACCAGCGAAGGGCGCCGTTTCGGCGCTTTTTTCTCCACTCACTGAGAATGCCCACCGCATTGCAATGTGTGCGCAAATTAACAGCTTGGTGATGCTTTTCCTTACAGGTAGGGAAGAACCCCCTAATATGTTAATAAATTGTACCGTGCKATAAAGGCCCCGTGACCGAACTGATTGCTCATCCCGAATGGCTACTGCTTGTGCTGGCTCCCGTGTTTTTCTTATGCATGTTGGGAGAGTAC
>NZ_MUFH01000121.1:0-7198 GCF_001996115.1 Salinivibrio sp. MA427 | reverse complement strand
GGTTAGGCAAAGAAGGTGATCATTACTTGGTAAAAGATCACAGCTAATAAAGCGCCTGCTGGAAGCGTGATGAGCCACGAGGCAACAATATTGCGCACCACGCCGAGGTTGAGTGCGGCAATGCCTCTGGCAAATCCAACGCCGAGAACGCCACCGACTAATGTTTGCGTGGTCGAAATCGGTAAGCCTGTTCCCGAGGCTAAAACGACTGTGCTCGCGGTGGCTAATTGCGCGGCAAATCCGCGGCTTGGTGTGAGTTCTGTTATTCCTGAGCCAACGGTCGCCATGACACGATGCCCCAAGGTCGCAAGGCCGATGACAATGCCGGCACCGCCCATAGGAAGAATCCACCAAGCAATGTGTGCTTTTTCTGCCACAGTACCGAGGTTTTGCACGGTCGCGACAATCGCTGAAAGGGGACCAATGGCATTGGCAACGTCGTTTGAGCCATGCGCGAAGGCCATGGCACACGCCGTGACGACCATGAGTAAGCTGAATATCCGCTCAACGCCTTGAAAACCTTGGCTCTCATCGCCGCGATATTTTCTAGAGATGTAATACACGCCAAAAAACATCACCAGTGCAGACAAGACAATTGACGCACTGACTGACTCTAACGTGGTCAAATGCAAGCCAACATGCTTGAGCCCTTTTTTAATGGTCACCATCGCAATAATAAACGCGGTGAGGAACATATAAATGGGGACAAAACGTTTTGCATTGAGTACGGGGCGGTCAGTGTCAAAAATGAGGCGCTGGGCGCTAAGAAAAATAAAGTAGGCAAAAAGACCGGAGATAAAGGGGGTGATCACCCAACTGCCAACGATACCTTGGACGGTATGCCAATCGACAGCCTCAGAGCCAACCGATAGGCAAGCAAAGCCAATGATCGCGCCGATTATCGAATGGGTGGTGGAGACTGGCCAGCCCATATAGGAGGCAAGGAGCAGCCAAGTACCCGCCGCGAGCAGAGCGGACATCATGCCAAAGACCAATTCTAACGGTTGATCGGCATAGAGACTGGTATCGATAACACCTTTTCTAATGGTATCTGTGACTTCACCGCCAGCTAAATAAGCGCCGGCAAATTCAAAAATCATGGCAACAATAATGGCTTGCTTGATGGTTAGCGCTTTAGAGCCCACAGACGTGCCCATTGCGTTGGCGACATCATTGGCACCAATACCAATTGCCATTAAAAAACCAAAAGCCGCGGCGACCATAATAAGAATGGTCCCGTGATTCATCAGGATTTCCATTGTAATACCTTGTTGTTACATCACTCGGTTAGGAACGGGAAAGCATGACCTCTAAGCGCGCACCGACACGTTGCGCTTGATCAGCAATTTCGCCGACCCACTCGAGGATTTTGTACAAGAACATGACGTCGACAGGATTGTATTCCTGTTCCACCGCCATCAATGCCTGGCGAAGCTGGATTTGCATTGAGTCAGTATCATCTTCAATCACATCCAACTGATGAATCATTTCGGCCACTAAGGTGACTTCGCGTCCTTTAAATCCAGTCTCAAGCAGTTCTTCGAGCTCATTAATCACCCGACGTGCTTGCGCGGCTGCATCTAGGCACCGTTGTACATAAGCAATGAAAGCGGTATTCATTGCTGGGGGCATACGAAGCTGGCGGCCGATCACTCGGCCGGCAATATCTTTGGATAAGTTTGCCAATTTGTCTTGCTGAGTCAGTAACTCGAGCATGTCCGTCCGATCAACGGGCATAAACAAACCGCGGGGCAACTTGAGTCGGATATTGCGCTTCAGGGTGTCAGCATCTTTCTCTATCTCAGAGATTTGGTGACGGAGTTGATTCGCCTTTTCCCAATCTTGCTGTTCGCAAGCATGGAAAAACGGGATCAGTAGCTCACAGCAATCATTGACACGATTGACGTGGCGTTGCAGAGGTTTTATAGGGCTTTTTGCGAATAGCCCAACAATTGTATTGACTGGCATAGCCGTAATCTACCTGGTTGCCTCACGCCCAAAGGGCAAAGAGTGGAGGCTAAACGTTCAACGATGGTATATCGGAGCGGCGAATGGTAGCGCAGAACATTGGCTAAAGAAACAGCTTTTGTGATCTATGCCGCAGTGCGTTTGATCAAGACTGGTGGTTATAGTCCTTGCCGACAAGATCAATTGTTCATATCCTTGTCAGGCAATTGGCTATAGGTACCCGTATGGACACTGAGATAGAGCTCAAATTTTTTGTCTCTTCTGACTTTCCTCATCGCATCCGCGATAAGATTGTCAGTGTAAAGCAGCTACAGCAAAGCCAGCGTGAGCTGGGCAACATCTACTTCGATACGCCAGATTTTACCCTACGCGAACACGATATCGGTTTGCGTGTGCGTTGTTTTGATGGTGTTTATATTCAAACGCTCAAAACCGCTGGCCGGGTGGTAGCTGGGCTGCATCAGCGCCCAGAATACAACGCTGAGCTTAATGGACCTGAGCCCGACCTTTCTTTGATCCCGGTCGATGCATGGCCTGATAGTGTCAATATTGATGCACTGAGTCAGTCGATTCAGCCGCTCTTTTCCACCGACTTTGTCCGCCAACAGTGGCTCTTAGCCACTGACGACGGGAGTCAAATAGAGTTAGCCAGCGATCAGGGTGAAGTCTCCACCGAAGCTGGTGATAAAGATGTGATTTCTGAGGTCGAGTTAGAGCTTATTTCGGGTCAAACCGATGCCTTATTTTCATTGGCGCGCAACCTTGCCGATGAGGGAGGACTGCGACTGGGAAATTTGAGTAAAGCCGCGCGAGGCTACCGCTTAGCCACGGGCTATCAAGGCGATCCGGTCAAAGCGCTGTCTATCGTCAAACTGAGCGCCGACGATACGCAAGAGAAAGCGCTCATTCGAATTCTTGAGCACGCGCTCAGCCACTGGCATTACCACGAACAAATCTACATAGAGCGAGAGTCGCTTGATGCGCTGCAGGAAATTCGCTACGCGGTATTACTGATCCGCCAAGCCTTCGTTCTATTCGGCAGCGTGTTGCCGAGACGAGCGAGCACATTATTGCGTCAAGAGTTGCAATGGTTTGATGGCGAACTCGCTTGGCTGGATGATGCGTGGGCGAATGCACGCTTGTGTGAAGATAAGGGCCAATACCTGCGCAAACTCAATGCCCGAAAAATGATGGTCAAAACGCTGAAAGCTGAGCAAACTCAGTTGCCGGAGCGCGAGGATATCGTGGCGTTACTTCATACCTCTCGCTACTGCAATCTGTTGCTTGATTTAAGTCGTTGGATTCTCTCTAAAGGTTGGCAGCCGTTTTTAGATGAAAAAGCAGCGGATAAATTAGCGCAACCGATTCAAACCCTGGCCGATAAGGCATTACCTGAATCTTGGCATGAGCTCCTTGATGCCTTTGACGAGAGTAAGACACTGACAAGGCATGAGTATTTTGATCAGTATCCACGTCTGCAACGCAACTTGGTGTTAGGGACCTGCTTGGCGTCACTCTTTGATAAAAGTCGCCGTAAAGCGTTCCGACTGCCTTGGTTAGATTTACTGCAAGGTATAGAGGAACTTCGGCTACTTGAGCCAGTACGCGATTTAGTTGAAGCGATTGACGATGACGACGATAAGCAACAAGCGGAAAAGTGGTTAGCGAGAAAAGAAGAATCACTTTTTCATGCGATGACGCAAAGCCGTCAAACAGGCTTACGCCTCACGCCTTATTGGCAAGAATAAGCGACGCTAAAAAGTGTAAGAGAATAAGTAGAAGCAGCCAGATGGCTGCTTTTTTTAACCGAATCGATTATGCAAATAAGATGTGTCTGTATGCATCACCATGGCGCCTTTGGTCTCGACGTTGACTCGGTAAAAACCCAGTCAAGATCAATCTATGTTGATGGCTTTTGCGTTATAAACGGTTTACGCGTCACATGATAATTTGACTAAGTTATCATTATGGGCAATGTTTGTGGTTAAATTTCACAAATACGGTAAACAAGGATTCAGCCTGCGTGGTGTTTGTCGATATAACATCACCTAGTATCAATAATCGCCCGTTTGTTTGGGTCACTCAGTTGGCTTGATAGCGGTCATGGAGCTTTCAGGATTATGGCTAAACATACCTTCTATGCGTGGGAAAAACCCGTTACCAATCTGCGCTTGATTCCAAAACTCGTGATTCTTATGGTCTTTAGTACCATTATTTTGGTCGGTAAGCAGATGTGGGACGCCAATACATTTCGCCAATCCGTCATTGATTTCACCTTAAGCCAGACCCAAGAACTTGCCCGTTCCAGTGCCGCAATGACTGGCACATTAATCGAGCAACCGGACGGAGAGCGTCTGATGCGAGAGACGGTCGACACCATGAACAATGAGTTCAGTGAAGGCGCGTATTTATTTTTAGTCAATGGGGAGACGCGTCAGATTTGGGCGCACCCCTCCATGAGACAATTTGATCAATTGCGTGTGCCGGATGACACCTCAGGCGCTGATATTACTGAGCTTTTTATCAATCAGTCACAGCCGTTCAGTTACACCGTCTATGATGGCGGGCGACATGGGTATGCCGTGCCTGTAGGCAACAGCGACTGGTGGTTAGTGGCCTCGCAACCCACATCTGAAGCGCAAGCGTATTACCAAGATTATATCATCAAAGTGGCGTGGCAGACTGCGGTAATGATTGTGTCTTTTATGGTGATCTTGCTGGGTGGATCTAACATCATGCTGCGCCAAATCAACTACCTGACCGATAGGATTCGTGCGTTGGCGAATCGCGATTTGAGTGAGCCGATTGAAATGAATAGCCAAGACGAGTTTGGCGATCTTGCGCGCGAGCTGGAAACGTCTCGTCGGCAATTGGTCGACGTGATTCAAGCGCAGCGACAAGCGTCAGACGATCTGTCGTCTCTGGCCGAGATCATGACCATTAGCATGTCGGAAACCAAAGAAGCGTCGAAAGAGCAGTTCGATGAAATGGATCAACTGGCGTCAGCCATGAGTGAAATGAGCGCCACCGTGCAAACGGTCGCAGAGCATACCCGAGAAGCAGCTAAAGCGACCGAAAGCTCCAGTCAGCAAGCCAGCAGTGGCCAAGCGCATGTTAGCACCACCATTAATACCATCAATGCGCTGTCAAATGACATTAGTGAGTCATCACAAGTCGTCGGTCAGGTCGACGCGCAAGTGGAGAAAATTGGTACTGTGGTGGTGACCATTCAAGGCATCTCAGAGCAAACCAATCTATTGGCGCTTAACGCCGCGATTGAAGCTGCCCGGGCGGGGGATACAGGACGCGGCTTTGCGGTTGTGGCGGATGAAGTGCGTAAGCTGGCACAACATACCCAAGAAGCGACGGTTGAAATTCAAGATATGATCACCCAACTGCAGCAAAGTGCACAAAAAGCGGTGGGACTGATGGATCGCAGTGTGACGGAGGCGAATGCCGGGGTAGACTCGGTGAGTCAGGCGGGTGGCGAGTTAGAGCAAATTGTTACTCAAATCCAATCATTGAATGATATGAACTTCCAAATTGCCTCGTCGGCAGAGCAACAAGCCTCGGTGGCCGGTGAAATGAATCAAAACCTCACCAATGTTAAAGACTTGGTTCAGGCGTCAGTGACGGTGGCGAGCGAGCTGCATGAAACGGCTGAAATGGTCGAGCAAAGTGCTCAGTCACTGAAAGATAAGATCGATGCCTTTAAAGTGTAATCGTTGTCCCTTCACGTCCCGATAAAGATAACGGCTCACTGCATTAGTGAGCCGTTTTTGTTAGTGTCAAATGAAGGAATTATCAAAAGGAATGCCCATGGTGCTGTCTAACTCCCTTTCCGCTAACCTGAATCAACATTGGACACAATTGGCTGAATTCGCCCCCCAAGCACTTGACCAATGGCAAGGACCCGCCCGCGACCAGCTGGAAAAGGCATTGGTATGCAGCGATTTTATTGCCTCTGCGCTCACGCACACTGACGGATTGTTGCAATGGCTTTATCAACATCACCGCGATGTATCACGCGAGGCCTGCTATCAGCCAGAACTGACGGCAGCGCTTGAGACGGTGAATGATGAGCATGAATTCCATCGTCAATTACGTCTGTGTCGGCAACGTGAACTTGTGTGGATTGCTTGGCGCGATATTCATCAGCAGTGGCCTGTGGAGGCGAGTTTACAGCATTTATCGGCCTTGGCTGAGGCGCAGATCCTCAGTGCTTATCACTGGTTATATCAGCGTTGTTGCCATGATTGGGGCACGCCAATGAGCCCAGATGGCGACCCTCAGCCTATGTTGATACTCGGGATGGGGAAGTTGGGAGGCGGTGAGCTCAATTTTTCTTCCGATATCGATTTGATTTTTACCTATCCCGAAAATGGAGATACTCAGGGAGCAAGGCGCAGTATCGCCAATGCCCAATTCTTTACGCGACTGGGTCAAAGGCTGATAAAAGCGCTCGACCAGCCTACCGTCGATGGTTTTTGCTATCGTGTTGATATGCGATTACGCCCATTTGGCGACAGTGGGCCTTTGGTGATGAGCTTTTCTGCCTTGGAAGATTACTACCAAGAACAAGGGCGTGATTGGGAGCGTTACGCCATGGTTAAAGCACGGGTGATGGGCAAAGAGCAATACGATTGTTATCAAACTCTTAGGAAAATGCTGCGTCCTTTTGTCTTTCGACGCTATATCGATTTTAGCGCGATACAAGCTTTAAGGCGGATGAAGCAGTTAATTCAACGAGAAGTACGTCGGCGTGGACTGACGGACAATATTAAACTGGGTTCGGGTGGCATTCGAGAAATTGAATTTATTGCACAATCTTTCCAATTAATTCGCGGAGGGCGCGAGCCCAGCTTGCGTCAGCGTGGCTTACTGGAAACCTTGGATGCGATAGAAGAACTGGCGTTACTGCCAGCCGCTGAAGTCAGTCAGTTAAAAGCGGCCTACTGCTATTTGCGTCGGGTCGAGAACTTATTGCAGGCCATTGATGACAAACAAACGCAGACCTTGCCCGATAACGCGCTTGATCGGGATCGTCTCTCCTTCGCCATGGGGAGCAAAGATTGGGCGAGTTTACACGCGGAGATCGCGCGGCACATGCAGGCGGTCAATCAGGTTTTCTCTGGCTTAATTGGCGAAGATGAACAAGATAACGACATGGATGTTGATAGTGAGTATCACGATCTATGGGCGATGGCGCGCGATGTCGATAACGCTAAAT
>NZ_MUFH01000120.1:0-7313 GCF_001996115.1 Salinivibrio sp. MA427 | reverse complement strand
CCCCAAAGATGACGGGATTATTGCCAAATGCGCAACAGATGTGACGGTTGACGGTAAATTGATTCGTCAAGGCAAGGTCATGAAGTCCGTGTACTATCGCCCAGCAGATCTTGCAAAATGTGTAATGGCCGAATTGGCTTAAATTCACGCGATATACGCTAGCATAACGCCGCTTTTTCTATAAAAAGCGGCGTTTTTTCGTCATGGGCTCAGAGCTCATTTATCACACGCCTACTTAAATTGAGTAAAAGCTCTCCATTGAGCCTATTGTGCAGGCTTGTCATTAAAGTTTTGCAAAAGTGTCTTGTTTTCTTACAAAGATTGCTTCTCATTTCATCTATAATTTTGCCTTTAGTCCTGATTTGGGTCTAAGTTAAAAGCTTGTGAGTCCTCTAAAGTAGGCAGCACATTTTTTAGTGTAACTGCTCTATGTGTTGAACGCCTCACGTGGAGCGGCTCACGCTTTCGTTATAAATCTAGGGAGAACATCGTGGAACATCCTTTCTCACTTGAAGGTAAAGTCGGCATTGTGGCGGGCCTGGCGAATGAAAATAGCATTGCCTTTGGCTGCGCCCAAGCGTTACACCAAGCAGGCGCAGACGTACTGGTGACGTATGGGTCACCTAAGGCAGAGCGCTTTGTCACCCCCCTGAAGCCGTCAATGGGGGATCCTGAAATGATGTTGTGTGATGTGCAAGATGACCACCAATTGGATGCGCTATTTGCGCGTGCCAAAGAAAAATGGGGGCGGATTGATTTTGTTGTTCACTCGATCGCGTTTGCGCCGTTAGATGATTTACACGGTCGGGTGGTGGATTGCTCTCGAGAAGGCTTTTCGCTCGCGATGGATATTTCCTGCCACTCGTTCATTCGCATGGCTAAGCGGGCAGAGCCTCTTATGTCAGCTGGGGGCACACTATTTAACATGTCGTACTATGGCGCAGAAAAAGCCGTGGATAATTACAACTTGATGGGACCGGTTAAAGCCGCGCTCGAATCGACCACGCGCTATCTCGCCGCTGAACTTGGGCCGCAAGGTATCCGTGTTCATGCCATTTCTCCAGGCCCAATTCGTACGCGTGCCGCCTCTGGATTAAAAGAATTTGAAGCGTTGGCGGTAGACGGTGAAACGCGATCGCCGTTACGTCGACTGGCAACGGTACAGGATGTGGGGAATGCGGTTGTTTACCTTACTGCTGATGCAGGGTGTGTACTGACAGGGCTAACGCACTACGTCGACGCCGGTCATCATCTTCGTTTTTAAATCAGCGTATTTTTCGACGTTATAGACGATTAAGGAGCTTACTATGACAGGGACACATAACGAGGAGGTCATCGAGAATAAGACGTACGATGAAATTTCAATCGGTGATGAGGCGTTTTTAGAAAAACGTTTAACCATGGAGGACATTAAGCTTTTTGCGATAATGTCCGGTGATGTCAATCCTGCTCATGTGGATGATGACTTTGCCAAAAGCAGCCGTTTCCAAGAGATTATTGCCCATGGCATGTGGGGCGGCGCATTGATATCAACGGTGCTCGGTACCAAGTTACCCGGGCCTGGGACGGTTTATTTAGGCCAAACGTTAGCCTTTAAAGCACCGGTCATGCTTGGCGACGTACTTCGAGTAATCGTACGCGTCGACCAAATGGACGATAAACGCCATCATATTGTGTTTGCCTGTCGCTGCGAAAATCAACGCGGCGATACCGTCATCGAAGGCGAAGCACGCGTATTAGCCCCCACTAAAAAAGTAAGCCGTCAACGGACAGTCATGCCAGAAGTGCGCTTGTCTGAGCGCGGGCAGTTACACGCGATTCTTACCGCAGCGGATCATCCTGATCCCATGCATACGGCGGTTGTCCACCCCGTTGATGACAGTTCTATTCGTGGCGCGGTTGCGTCGGCAAAACAGCAACTAATCATTCCAACGCTGGTGGGGCCAAGAGATAAAATTCTCGCCGCTGCAGACACCGCCGAAGTGGATATTCAGGACTTCGAAATTGTCGATACTCCGCATAGTCACGCGGCTGCAGAGCGCGCCGTGCAAATGGCACGAGCGGGTCAAATTGAAGCATTAATGAAAGGCGCGTTGCATACTGACGAACTGTTGCACGAGGTTGTCAAACGTGAGGGAGGATTGCGTACTGAACGTTGTTTAAGCCATGTAATGGCATTCGATGTTCCGACCTATCCAAGACCGTTATTTATTACCGATGCTGCGATCAATATTTACCCAGGGCTCGCGCAAAAGCGCGATATCATTCAAAACGCGATTGAGCTGGCGCATGCGATCGGGAACGCCCATCCGCGAGTGGCCATATTGTCAGCCGTTGAAACGATTAATCCGAAGTTGAATGCGACGATTGATGCTGCCGCGCTGTGCAAAATGGCTGAACGTGGTCAGATCACGGGTGGGATCCTTGATGGCCCACTGGCCTTTGATAGTGCCGTTTCTGAGGACTCGCGTGCAACAAAAGGTATTGAGTCGCCAGTGGCAGGGCGTGCTGATATCTTGATGGCTCCCGATCTAGAAGCGGCCAATATGCTGATGAAACAACTCAGCTATCTTGCCGATGCCAAAGGCGCTGGTGTCGTGGTGGGCGCAAGAGTGCCCATTATGTTAACCAGTCGAGCCGATGACGCTTTAACGCGAATAGCGTCAAGCGCGCTAGCGTTATTACTGGCGGACTATCAACGAAAATCGCTCGATAAGTCGCGTGTCTAGTGGATGATGAAAAATATACTCGTAATCAATAGTGGTTCGTCGAGCCTAAAGTTTGCGTTGTTCGACGCTGGCGCAATGTCTAATTCTGACAACACGGATCAGCAAGTCTGTGTATTTCGGGGGCAGTTCTCTGGACTAGGGACAGAACGAACCGCGGTGATCATGCATGCCGGGAATCATGCCTATGCCACTGCTCCGGCTGAGGCCAACGATCATCAGGCGGCTATTATGTCGTTACTCGATTGGTTAGGGCAGCATAATGTGCTCGAACGCCTCATTACGGTCGGACATCGTGTGGTTCATGGAGGGATGCACTATGATTGTGCCACCCGCCTGGACCCGGATAAAGTGACGCTACTGGACGCATTGACGTCTTTGGCGCCATTGCATCAACCTTATAGCCTCGCACCCATTCGAGCGCTAGACGAGCGATTGCCTGGTACGCCTCAAATTGCCTGCTTCGATACCGCCTTTCATGCGAAGCAGCCTTTAGAGGCTCGCCAATTTGCGTTGCCTTATGCGATGTACGATCGCGGCTTTCAACGGTACGGTTTTCATGGGCTTTCCTATGATTATATTTGCCGTTGCTTACCTTCCATGATTCCTAATTATGATCCCCAAGCACGTGTGATTGTGGCCCACTTGGGTAACGGTGCCAGCTTATGTGCGATCCAAGCAGGACAGAGTATTGCATCGACCATGGGGTTTACAGCGCTAGAAGGGTTACCCATGGGGACGCGCTGTGGCGCAATTGATGCCGGATTGGTTTTACACCTCATCGGTGAAGAAGGAATGACGGTCGCTGAAGTAAGCAAACTCCTTTACAAGGAGTCTGGCCTGTTAGGCTTGTCTGGGATCAGCAGTGATATGCAAACATTATTACGTAGTGATAAACCCAGAGCCCAGCAGGCGATCGACCATTATTGTTATCGTATCGCCCGAGAGATCGGGAGTTTGACTGCCGCCTTGGGAGGACTCGATCATTTGGTGTTTACGGCGGGTGTTGGCGAGCATGCAGCACCCGTACGAGACAGTGTCGTGCGCCAATGTGGTTGGCTTGGCATCAGGTTAGATGCATCGGCGAATCAACTGAACCAAATCTGTATCTCAGCCGCTGACAGTGAGGTGGGCGTTTGGGTGATCCCGACCGATGAAGAACGCGTGATCGCGATGGATTGCGTAGCGATGATCGATATGGAATAACCACGAACAATCGTTAGTCAGTGCGAGTAGCTTTGCGGCTATGGTTATCTATAATCTCTGTTATTTCTCCCGATGCGACCAGTTGTTTCAGCGCATCGGTAAGCTGTTTTTTTAAATGCGAATTTGATGACGTTTTGCTTAGGACAATGTAACTTTCAAGGGCTTCGGAGTAGGTCAAAGGCTGCTTTTCAAGCACATCGTTTTGATCGAACTTCGCCACCATGTAGTCAATTTGATGACTTTCGCCAATCACCACACTTGCACGTTGATTGATTAATTGTTTAATCGCAAAGTCTATTTGACTAACAGGGCGTTTAGTAATATTCGAGTCGTTATCAAAATCGGATGTAAAGCTGGCGCCTCGTTCGAGTGACACTGAGTATGAGTACAAATCAGATTGATGTTTAATCGATATCATACTGCCTTTGTGAGTATAGAAAGCGTATATGAGATTGGTTCGATAAGGCGGCGAAAGATAATAAAGATAGCGCTCTCTAGAGGCTCGCTTCAGTACATTTGTCGCGATATCTGCTTTACCCGTTTCTAACAAACGCAGACATCGTTTCCATGCACATTGAACGGTTTCTACATCAACAGCGATCTTGTTCGCTAAAGCATTAACCACATCAACATCAATACCTTGGTAGGGATACTCACTGGTATCACTCCATGGTGGCCAATGCGGTATTGCATATATAATGGTTTTATTTTCAGTGGCATAAGTGCATGCACTAAATGCGATGGTGATAAAAAATGCATGAATGAGACAGCGTCGCATAAGGCTCTTCCGAGTGACCACTTTTGAAGAGTGTAGCAGGGGCTACAGAGACTGCGATTCTGATTGTTCGTAAAAAATGTGATATTCCATACAAAGTTATCTCTTTCAGTCCACGACTGGGCGTGAAATGCGTATCCTTAGCGCCGACAAAGGATGTAAGGATAACACTATGACGCGCGGGTTTTGGGTGGGGTTATTGATACTCAGCCTAACAGGATGTGCACAAAAGCTGGGACGGCCGTTTGATATAAAAAATCTTGCGAAATCAGATATGGATTTGATTACCGATATTCATATCGCCGAAATTCGTCAGATCACCGAGCGACTACTGATCAAGCTCTATAAACGTAATCCCAGAGAGCTAAAAAAAGTGCCCGGAATGACCATCGACCAACGCGTTCACCAGCTAATGGCGGAGCAGCGTCCCCAGAATGGATTCCGTGAGCTGGGTGGAATGGACGGCATTGCATTGTTGCCGCTGGCATTTTCTACTGAGTTCGAGGGTGATCGTGTATTCGCACTGATGGCCGGTGTCACTGGGATGATAAGCGCTAGCTATAATCACCAGACTGAGTTCTTCTTACTCGATGATATTGATCAGCAAAAGCTTTATAACTGTGCACGTAACCTTGAAAAAATTGCGTGGCTGTTAAATAACCGTCGTGATGATCAAGGTCATTTGCTGCTGCTCAGTAACGGCATGAATGCAAATGGTGTCCCCAATTATAGTTATGAGCGCTTACTGAGTCAGATGATCTTGATCCAAGATATGATGGCACTGATGGTGGCGGACAGTACCAATCGTAATATCAATCAAGTGGTACACAGTATGGCCTCTATGACCTTTTTCCCGATTTGAACGCCACCGCTACCGGCCTACCACGCAATGGTGTTGCCTTGATAATCGAAAAAGTGTCCGCTTTGGCTGTCGGTGAGTGTATCGAGAACTTGCTTGAGCCCTTGCGCCGAGATGTCGGCGGTAATCAGCGCATTAGGACCGCCCATTTGGGTTTGTACCCAGCCAGGGTGTAGGGCGACGGTGCGAATCCCTTTTGGTCGTAAATCAATTGATAAGCTTTTGACGACTGCGTTTAGAGCGGCTTTGGAGCTTCTGTAGATATAACCCCCTCCTGATTGATTATCGCTCATACTCCCCACCTTTGATGAGATGAAG
Source organism: Salinivibrio sp. MA427 (assembly GCF_001996115.1). Taxonomy (NCBI): domain Bacteria; kingdom Pseudomonadati; phylum Pseudomonadota; class Gammaproteobacteria; order Vibrionales; family Vibrionaceae; genus Salinivibrio; species Salinivibrio sp. MA427. The sequence continues at coordinate 1,429 of NZ_MUFH01000120.1, read as the reverse complement.
GCGAAAATAGGAGTATGTCCGCTATTGTTGGCAAGCGTGAGATGTGGGATAAACGACTCAGCCATGACTAGTGGCGCAATGGTATTGACCGCTAACACCTCTCGCCACGCCTCTGTGTCCGTTTCTCCTAGCTGATAGCCTTTGGGACCATATTGACCGGCATTATTGATCAGTAAGTGAATGGGCGTGTCACTGAGGTTTGATGCAAGTTGTTGCACTGCGGCGTGGTCTGTCACGTCCAACGCCTGTGTTGTCAGTGAGGCATAGTGATTTTTTAGCGTCATTAAATGCGGCGCGGAACCCGGAAAGCGGCAACAAGCAATAACACGCCAGCCATGTTCAAGATACCGCTCGGTAAGGGCTAAACCGATTCCGCGATTCGCGCCAGTGATAAGAAGTGTCGGGGTCATAAAACGCTCAATGTTGTGGATGAATATCACGTCATTATATGACTAATCCACCATCAACTTTAAGTGTTTGACCTGTGATAAAGCTCGCGTTGTCGCTGGCAAGAAAACTGATCGCATTCGCGATGTCTTGTGCGGTACCCATTCGCCCGAGTGGTGTCTTCCCTTTCATCATGTCGATGACTTTATCTGGTAAGTTGGCGGTCATAGGCGTTTCGATAAATCCAGGTGCGACACAGTTGGCGCGAATTTGTGCGCCATGACGAGCGAGCTCTTTTGACCAGGTTTTTGTCATTGCGATGACACCTCCTTTTGAAGCGGCATAGTTGGTTTGGCCAATATTGCCATCGGTACCGACCACTGACGATAAACTGACAATCGCGCCATGCTCTTGAGCGAGCATCAGCGGTGTTATCGCCTGTGTCATGGTAAATACCCCTTTAAGATTCACATCAATGACAGCATCCCAATCCTCTTCGCTCATTTTGGTTAGCAAATTATCACGCGTAATCCCTGCGTTGTTAACGAGCACATCGATGACTGCGTTGTGTTGGTGCAGCGTCTGCACCCAGCTGGCGACAGCGTCTCTGTGGCAGACATCGAGCGCCACGGGTTTTATTACGGCATGGTTTTGCCAGTCTTGCATGTTATCTACAGTCCGGTCTAGCGCGTAAACGGTGTGTGCTCCCTGTTCGACAAATGTCTCGACGATGGAACGGCCAATACCTTGAGCGGCTCCCGTAATGACACAGTGTTTACCGGTCAGCATAGTTTTTCTCCTTGTTGTATTGATCAATAGGTTCTTGGGCAGTTGGTCATCTAAGCCTTTGCTTCTTCTCGCAACGTTGCGCCACTGAAAGATCAACGTGCAACAACTGGGCCAAAGGCAAGCGTCTTAAGCATACATTGTGATATCAWTCTGAGGAGAAATAGGCTAAAATTTAATCAAGATGTCACCGTGTTTAAGAGAGGACCTATGCCGACGTCAATCAACTCGCAACCTTTGTCGCAGCAATATATGC
>NZ_MUFH01000012.1:0-26265 GCF_001996115.1 Salinivibrio sp. MA427 | reverse complement strand
AATACAATCACCATCAATAAATATCAGATATTCATTTTTTGCTTGGCGAATAGCTTTGTTTAAAATACGATTTTTTCTAAAGCCGCTATCCTCATGCCAGACATGCGTARCTGAAAAGGGCAGATCTTTGATTCTATTAGATAGCCAAACAGTTACCTCTTCTCGAGAGCCATCATCCGCAATAATAACGTCGAAGTGATCAGGCCATTGTTCAATGAGCGCTTCAAATATCAACTCTAACGCTTGAGGATTATTGTAAAAAGAGATAATTAAAGTAGCGGATATCGTTTTCATAATCAGGGTTATTTATTACGCATCAGTATCCCTGTATCATAACATCTCTCGTTTCATTTGATAGATGAGTTTCCCTGTGCGCTGGTTATACACATTATTACTCACGCTTGCTGCCCCTTTTTTGCTTGTCGGGCTTTATCGTAAACGGCCCGGTAAGCCGGCGGTGGGGGAGCGCTGGCAAGAGCACTTTGGTCGCACACCCAACGTTGAGGGGGCGCCGATTTGGTTGCATGCGGTTTCCGTAGGGGAAGTCCTCGCCGCCAAACCGGTGATCAGTGCACTGCAACAAGCTTATCCCGATGTTCCTATCCTCATCACCACCACTACAGCCACTGGGGCCGAGCAGGCAATGCGCATCAAAGGTGTGAACCATCGCTATATGCCTGTCGATTTTCCGTTTGCGATTCGTGGTTTTTTACGTGCAGTCTCTCCAAGGCTATGCGTGATCATGGAGACCGAGCTTTGGCCCAATACTTTGCATCATGTCGGTCGTGCCGGTGTTCCCATTACGATCATTAATGCGAGGCTTTCTGAAAAGGCATGTCACCATTATCAAAAAATTGCGCCGCTCTTTCGTGCCATGAGTCAGCATATCGATCTCATACTGTGTCAGCATACCACTGATAAAGCACGTTTTGCCGCACTGGGGGTTCCCGCAGAAAAACTAAGCGCAGTTGGGTCGGTGAAGTTTGATATCAAGGCGGTAAATCCTGATTTAGGCGCTGCGCTTCGTGACGCTCGCGGTGAACGCCCTTGCTGGATAGCGGCCAGCACCCATGCAGGCGAAGATGCCATCATGTTAGCCGCCCACAGTATTTTGCTACGTGATTATCCGGATGCTTTATTGATTATGGTCCCTCGCCACCCTGAGCGCTTTGATGATGTCTCGCAACAAGTCGCGGCTCAGGGCCTCAGTATACAAAGACATACTCAGGGCGAGACGCTTACCACGAGCACGCAAGTGTACCTTGGCGATACCATGGGTGAGATGATGATGTATCTCGCCAGTGCAGATGTGGTTGTCATGGCAGGGAGTTTTTTAGGCGCCAAAGTTGGCGGTCATAATCTGTTAGAGCCCGCTGCGCTCAGCAAACCCTTATTAACCGGACCCAGTTACTATAACTTCCAAGTCATTGGTGATGCTTTAATAGACGCAGGCGCACTGCAAGTATGTAACGATAGCCAAGATCTCGCGGCAAAGATTGGCGCTTTCTTTAATGCACCGCCACTGGCAGCGCAAGCAGGAAAAGCCGGTTTGGCGGTGGTCGAAGAAAACCGTGGCGCCGTTGAGCGAACCTTACAAGCACTCACCCCTTGGCTTCGACACTCGCACTGAGTGGCGACTACTTTCGAATATGATTGTAACCTTTTAAGACCGCAGCCCAATCCTCGGGCTGCCAGCGGATTTGGCGCTTCTCTTTTTCTTTTTTAAAAGAGCGATGCAAGCGTGCTAAGTTGTCTTCTTTCCATTGCTCACCTTCACGCTGTTGGCACTTATCAAAATCAATCAGCCACAGTTTGCCTTTTCTATCACGAAGAATATTATGGATATTCAGATCAGAATGGCACACGCCGGCATCATGTAAACGACGCACCAAGCGGCCAATGGCGTGATAATCGTGAGCTAGCAAGCTGTTTTCGCTTAATATCGCCACCAAGTCACGGGCTCCTGGGACTTTTTCTACCAAGATATCGGCACGATAGGTACGGCCTGTCTTTACCGCACGAGCAGCGACGGGGCGCGGTACAGGGAGCTTTTTCTCGCGCAAATAAGCCAATAAGCGCAACTCCGCACCGCAGCGCGTTTCCTCCCAGCCCGTAAACCAGTATTGGTCTTTCACCAATTTGCCGAACAGGCCGCCGCGATAATAATGCCGCAGTGCCATCTCCATTTTCGGGCCACGGACAAAAAAGGTTATCCCTCGCCCTTTGGCCGAGCCGGTGACGGCAGCCTGTTGGTGCCAAAAATGAATATCAAAATACTGGCGCGGCTCCCCGACCACCAAGGTAGGATCGTACCAGATGCACTCGTTTTCGCGTTGCTCGACTTCTATACTCACGGTTTTTCCTGTTTACGCACTGACGCTGGCGCACATCAGTGTACCTTGCTCGCGGTTAGAATCACAGGCAAGGGCACGCAAGAGAGTCAGAACAATGCGCGCAGAACAAGGATTTGATAACCTCTTCCCAATACACGTTTTTAAGGATAAGCCAGTGACACAAAAACAACATACCCGCGTGATTTACCCGGGCACATTTGATCCGATCACCAACGGTCACTTGGATCTGATTGAGCGCGCGGCACGAATGTTTGACGATGTGATTGTGGGCATTGCCGCCAGTCCAAGCAAACAACCGCTTTTTGATCTGAATGAACGCGTCGCCCTGACGCAAACGGTCACCGCGCACTTATCCAATGTCTCCGTGGTTGGGTTCTCAGGATTACTGGTCAACTTTGCCAAACAGTACCAAGCCAACATTTTGGTCCGTGGTTTGCGTGCCGTATCAGACTTTGAGTATGAGTTTCAGTTGGCCAACATGAACCGGCGTTTAATGCCCGAGCTAGAGAGTGTCTTTTTAACCCCGTCGGAGGAACACTCTTTTATCTCTTCCACACTCGTCAAAGAAGTGGCTTTGCACGGGGGAGACACGCGAGAATTTGTGCACCACGAGGTACTCAACGCTCTGAAAGACAAGCTGCAGGCAACGCCTTCATCCTAAAGGCTGGCATTGCGGGCAAAATACCGTTGCCCGCTGTCCAATGACGATACGCTCAAGCACAACGTCACAAGCCGGACAAGGCTGACCGGATCTACCATAAACACGCAGCGCTTGGGCGAAATAACCGGCTTTACCATCCACTTGCGTAAAATCTTTAAGCGTGGTTCCTCCTTGAGTGATGGCGGCTGCGAGAACGGTTTTAATTTCGTTCACCAAGCACGCCGCCTCAGTCGCCGTGAGACTGCCCGCGGGTCGCTTAGGATGAATCCCCGCACAAAATAACGATTCGTTGGCGTAAATATTCCCCACCCCAACCACTACCGCGTTATCCATAATAAAGCTCTTCATCGCCATTTTTTTCCCTGTTGCTTTGGCTAACAGGTAGTCAGGGTCGAAGGCATCGGTTAATGGCTCGGGGCCCAATTTACCCAAAACGGTATGGGGCGTCTCACCGTCTTGCCACAGCCAGGCGCCAAAGCGGCGTGGATCATGATAACGCAGTAAGCGCCCATTACTGAGTGTCACATCGACATGATCGTGCTTCTCGGGCGCCAGTGACGTCGGTAGCACCCGCAAACTGCCTGACATCCCCAAATGGATAATCGCCGCCCCGACATCGGTTTCTAACAACAGATACTTGGCCCGACGGGTAACCCGGCGGATCACCTGCCCTTTAAGTTGTTGTAGCGCATCGGGAATCGGCCAACGTAACTTTGGCTGACGAATGGTAATATCGGTCACCGTTTGCCCTTCGACATACGGTATGATGCCTAAACGGCTCACTTCTACTTCCGGTAATTCTGGCATAGAGATGGCTCTGGATTATCACGATTTAGTTAGCGGGAAAAGATACCGACGATCAACAGACACCGCCAGCCATTGCCCCTGCCCATTTTGCATCAACCAAAATTGGGGCTGCTGATAATAAGTAATACGGATCGGCTCTTTGTCTGGACTCCGGGTCAACTCGAGCGTACGGGGAGCGGTAAGTTGTGGGCGCAGTGACTGTAAGGTTGCTTCATCAACTTGGGTGCCTGCCAACCCTAGCCACCGCTGAGCCAGCTCGGTTGGGCTGATCACTAACGGCTTATCCGTTTGCCAGCCATCCAAGGTACGGGTGAGCGTTAAATGCGCAAAGCGCAGTGATAACACCTCACTGCGTGAGTCCACCAGCGCAATGACGCCTTCAGGCATGGCATTTGATTGGCGCTGATGACGTAAATAATCGGGCAATAGCATTAAGCCAAAAAAAATCACGACTGAAAAAATCAGGATGTTGTTCCACGTCTGCCGTTTTAGCTTCATGTTTTCTCACCCAAGGCCGCTGTACGTATTTATCGCAGTATATACCCAAACACTGACGGATTTTAGTTATAAAAAAACCCAGCCGAAGCTGGGTCTTTTATCAAAGCATCGATCAAATTACTTGATTTTGGCTTCTTTATACATAACGTGCTTGCGAACTACAGGATCAAATTTCTTGATCTCGAATTTGCTAGGCATGTTACGTTTGTTCTTGTCTGTGGTGTAGAAGTGACCAGTACCCGCTGAGGATACTAGACGAATCTTCTCACGAACGCCGCTTTTAGCCATTCTCTAATTCCTCTTATACTTTCTCACCGCGGGCACGCATATCTGTCAATACAGACTCGATGCCTTTTTTGTCGATGATGCGCATACCTTTAGTGGATAGGCGCAGTTTAACGAAGCGTTTTTCGCCTTCTACCCAGAAACGATGAGTTTGCAGGTTCGGCAGAAAACGACGCTTGGTGGCGTTCTTAGCGTGAGAGCGGTTGTTACCAACTACAGGACGCTTGCCAGTTACTTGGCATACTCGTGACATGAAAGTCTCTCCAAAATCGTTTCGGCTCGATATCAACCTTGTCCGCCAGTCCTGCAACGTTAAGGTCAGGTCGAAGGTCAAGGCTATCAAAGGTGGCGCATTATACTAACTGAATTCACATTGCTCAAGTCCCGAGCAGATCCTTTTATGCGCTTTTTGATCGTTTTTTTCGCCAAAGGCGATCCTTAGGAGGATAACAACCAACCTCGTTCAGCGAACGATACCACATCTCCGTCCCCGACCACCAGATGATCTAACACGCGTACATCCACTAATGACAAGGCATTGGCGATTTTATCAGTGATATGTCGGTCCGCTTGGCTCGGTTCAGCGACCCCAGAAGGATGATTATGTGCCAAAATTAACGCAGCGGCATGAAGCTCTAATGCACGGCGAACAATTTCTCGCGGATAAACACTGGCGGCATTGTGGGTCCCTTCAAATAATTGCTCATCGGCAATCACTCGGTGTTGGTTATCGAGAAATAACACATAGAAGGCTTCACGTGGCCGATCGCGCAGTAACGTCGAGAGGTAACGCCGAGTATGATCGGGGCTGGTCAGGGCATCCGTTTTACTTAACGTCTCTTTTAAATAACGACGGCTGAGCTCCAGTACCGCTTGCAGTTGCGCGTATTTCGCACTGCCTAACCCCTTACGCTGACAAAACGCCGTTTGATCGGCTCCCATCAGCGCACGCAACGAACCAAAGTCCGTTAATAGATGATCAGCCAGCGCAACCGCACTCATCCCTGTGACACCGGTGCGTAAAAATATCGCCAGTAACTCAGCATCCGATAAACTGTCCGCCCCACGTGCTAATAGACGCTCCCTTGGACGACAATCCAAGGGCAAAGTTTTTAAGCTCATTATTATCCCTCTTTGATTTTGTCGCCAGTTAAGACACGCGAGGGATCTCGCACAATCCTTTTCGAGCGGAACTGCGGCTCGCTCGCGATTTTCCCTTGATAAGCACTCAAGGGTTTCAACCGCTCAGTGCTTAGATCGCATTCTACTTGGCTCACATCCCACGCGCTTTCCTTTGCGCTAACACACTTTTTGCACAGCGGATTATGGTATGGTTTCGCCATTCAAGCACAAACACACAGAGCATTATGGCCAATTCTTCAACACAGCCAGCCCAAACGCTGGCAGGTAAACATATTCTGCTTGGCATGGGCGGTGGAATTGCCGCCTATAAGTGTGCCGATTTGACTCGTCGCCTGATCGAGCGAGGTGCCACTGTCAAAGTGGTAATGACACGCGCCGCTAAAGAATTTATCACACCGTTAACCCTGCAAGCGGTCTCAGGCCATCCGGTATCTGATAGCTTGCTCGATCCAGCTGCTGAGGCTTCAATGGGGCATATCGAGTTAGCGAAATGGGCTGATTTAGTATTGATTGCCCCCGCTACCGCCGATTTAATCGCCCGTATTCACGCTGGGATGGGGAATGACTTGCTCACCACGGTGTGCTTGGCCACCGATGCACCGATTGCGATTGCCCCGGCGATGAACCAGCAAATGTATCGGGCTCAAGCTACCCAAGCGAATATACAGGCCCTACGCACGCGCGGTTGCCTTATTTTGGGGCCGGATAGCGGTGCCCAAGCCTGTGGCGATGTGGGGCCAGGCCGTATGCTTGAGCCACTGGCCTTAGTGGCAGAGTGCGAACACTGGGCCGGCCCAAAACCGCTCACCAATAAGCGGGTAATGATTACCGCTGGGCCAACCCGAGAAGCCCTGGATCCGGTTCGCTATTTGTCGAATCACAGCTCTGGAAAAATGGGCTATGCTTTGGCCGAGGCCGCCGCCAGTTTGGGTGCCGAAGTGACCTTGATTTCCGGTCCGGTTGCATTAAGCACGCCCGCCGGTGTCACGCGCGTGGATGTCACCACAGCCCAACAAATGCATGATGCTGTGCATGCCTCTATCACCGAGCACGATGTCTTTATCGGCTGTGCCGCGGTCGCTGACTACCGTCCACAAACGATGGCCGAGCAGAAGATGAAAAAGCAGGCAGATAAAGACACGATGACCGTTACCATGGTGAAAAACCCCGATATTATTGCCTCGGTCGCCAACTTAACCCAGCACCGTCCATTTACGGTCGGTTTTGCCGCCGAAACCCAGGATGTTGCAGCCTACGCACGTGATAAACTCACCCGCAAAAAGCTCGATATGATTTGCGCAAATGATGTGTCTCACGCCGATCAAGGCTTTAACAGTGATCATAATGCCCTGCACCTATTCTGGTCTGACGGTGACAAAGCGCTCCCCCTTGCGGATAAACCGACGTTAGCGCGTAGCGTAATAGCACACATTCACACGCGCTATTTGCAACGATCGATAAAAGAATAAGGGAGAAGCCCAGCACACCGGAGGCCTTAGCTCCGGTGTGAAAAACAAGTTCAAAAGCGTGCGCCATGGCCACGCTTTTTGCTTTTAATACAGAGACCTCGTCGCTAAGATAAGAGGAAAGCGTCACACTCGGCGGCACCTCTCCATGATGCCTCCTTTAAACGTCGCCAGTGTGATAGATAAAAAGACAAAGGAATCGCATCCATGGCAGCCCCAAAAAAAAGTAATCGCCGCGAAGAGATCCTCCAAGCGCTCGCGCAGATGCTGGAGTCAACCCAAGGCAGCCAGCGCATCACCACCGCCAAGCTCGCCGAGCAAGTCGGGGTGTCAGAGGCCGCGCTTTATCGTCATTTTCCCAGTAAAGCACGTATGTTTGAGGGCTTGATTGAATTTATCGAAGACTCGCTCTTATCCCGCATCAACCTCATTATTGAAGAAGAAAAGGACACCTTGGTTCGTCTCAAGTTGATTCTGCAATTATTGCTGGTGTTTGGTGAACGTAACCCAGGGCTGACACGCATCATGACAGGCCATGCGCTGATGTTTGAGCAAGACAGGCTACAAGCGCGCATCAACCAGCTTTTCGAGCGCGTTGAAGCACAGCTCAAGCAAGTATTACGTGAGCGTCGCTTGCGCGAAGGAAAGGGCTTTCCTTTAGATGAAGCCGTGCTTGCCAGTCAGCTTATTAGCCAAGTGGAAGGCGGCTTTTGTCGTTACGTACGCTCATCGTTTAAGCAGCTGCCAACCGCGAATTTTGAACAATACTGGCAACTGCTGACCAATCAATTGCAATGAGCGGTGTTGGCTGCAACGCAAATGGGCGCAATGCAATTGGCGCAATGCAATCGGCGTCGTTCAACGAGCGCAATGCAACTGGCTACATCTATAACGCTAGCCAGCTGCATGCACGTTGCTTAAATGCCGTAGTTCGCTTGGTACCCTTTCACCGCGGCTAACTGCGCCGGATCCGCTTGGCTTTGTTCTAAGTAAGCGACTAAATCAGACAAACTAATGATAGAGACGACTTGGCAACCAAAGTCACGCTCCACTTCTTGGATCGCCGATAACTCACCTTGGCCGCGCTCTTGGCGATCAATTGCCACCAAGACACCCGCCAGTTGTGCGCCTTGCGCCTGAATCAGTGTCATGGACTCGCGAATCGCGGTGCCGGCGGTAATCACATCGTCCACTAACATTACTCGACCTGCGAGTGCACTGCCTACCAAGTTGCCACCTTCGCCGTGGTCTTTAGCCTCTTTGCGGTTAAAACAATATGGCGTATCCACATCATGATGCGCCGCGAGCGCCACCGCTGTGGTGGTCGCAATGGGGATCCCTTTATACGCCGGGCCAAACAGCACATCATAATCTATGCCTGCATCCATCAACGCCGCGGCATAAAATTCACCCAGTTTTGCCAAATCGCGCCCGGTATTAAACAACCCCGCATTAAAAAAGTACGGGCTCTTACGCCCCGACTTCAGGGTAAATTCGCCAAACTTCAAAACCTGCCGCTCAAGGGCAAACTCAATAAACTGGCGCTGATAGGCTTTCATGCAGTCCTCTCTTGCTGTCTGTGATTATTATCGGGCGTTCGCGACGCGCGCCCATCTCAGGTTAATAGATAAAAAAATAGCCCCCGAGATGGGAGCCATTGCAATAGGATTATTCGGCCAGGGCCGATTTTTGCGCGACGACAATGTCATCAATGCCCTTACTGGCCAGTGCCAACATGGCATTGAGCTCATCGGGAGTAAACGGCTCAGCTTCTGCCGTGCCTTGCACCTCAATCATGCGGCCATCTTCGAGCATCACCACATTCATGTCGGTATCTGCCGCTGAGTCTTCCACATACTCGAGATCGCAAATCGGCGTTTGTTGATAAATGCCCACCGACACCGCAGCCACGTGGCCACGCATCGGATTCGCAGCAAGCTTGCCGTTACGCACTAACGCATTAAGCGCGTCCGCCAGTGCCACACTCGCCCCCGAAATGGACGCCGTACGTGTGCCGCCGTCGGCTTGAATCACATCACAGTCAACCGTAATGGTGCGCTCACCCAATGCTTTTAAATCGACCGCGGCGCGCAAACTGCGGCCAATCAAACGTTGGATTTCTACCGTGCGGCCACCCTGCTTACCGTTTGACGCTTCACGGCGGTTACGGGTGTGGGTCGCACGTGGCAACATGCCATACTCGGCGGTCACCCAACCTTGGCCCTTGCCTTTCAAAAAGCGTGGCACGCCCTCTTCGATCGTGGCATTACAAATCACCTTGGTATCACCAAAGCACACCAACACAGAGCCTTCTGCGTGGGCCGTAAAACCGCGGGTAAAGCTAACGGGACGAATTTGGTCGAGTGCTCTTCCACTTGGGCGCATGCAAGTTACCTTCATTGACTGAAAAATGTGATGACGATTATACGTGTTTATCCGCTCGCTTGCGATCCCTGTCCGCCTTGCCGTTCAAGACAGCTGACGCAAGAAGAGCAGATGCGTATACTCTTCATTATTCACTCTTAGCACACAAAAGCAGGTACACATGATCCACAGTATGACCGCCTACGCGCGACAAGAACTCAAGGGCGATTGGGGCAACGCGGTTTGGGAAATCCGCTCCGTCAACCAGCGCTACCTTGAAACCTATATCCGCATGCCTGAGCAGTTACGTAGCCTCGAGCCTGTGGTGCGCGAGCGTTTCCGTAAGCGCCTCGCCCGCGGCAAAGTGGAATGTAACCTGCGTTTTGATTCATCCCAAGCCAGCCAAGACAAACTCACCATCAATGAAGATCTTGCCAAACAAGTGATTGATGCGGCGAAATGGGTTAAAGACACTGCGGGCGAAGGCAATATTAACCCGTTTCAAGTCTTAAACTGGCCAGGGGTGATGGAAGCGCCGGAGCAAGACACCGATACCCTTCACCGTGCCCTACTGGACGGGCTTAATGAAGCGCTCGATGCTTTTGTGGCGGCCCGGGCCAGCGAAGGCGACAACATGAAAGTGCTGATTGAGCAGCGATTGGATGCGATTAGCGCTGAAGTGATCAAAGTACGCGAAAAAATGCCCACCGTGATTGAGTGGCAGCGTGAGCGTTTAACCACGCGTTTGGAAGAAGCCAAAGTGGAGCTCGACCCAGCTCGCGTTGAGCAAGAAATGGTGATGCTGGCACAAAAAGTCGATGTGGCCGAAGAGTTAGACCGCCTCGACTCACACGTTTCAGAAGCGCGCAAAATCCTCAAAAAAGGCGGCGCCTGCGGCCGACGCTTGGACTTTATGATGCAAGAGTTCAACCGCGAAGCCAACACCCTGGCCTCCAAATCGATCAGCACCGAGATCACCGCCTCCGGCGTCGAGCTTAAAGTGCTTATCGAGCAAATGCGCGAGCAAATTCAGAATATTGAGTGATGTTCATGAGTGTTCGCCGATGGCATTAATAACAATATAATCAGATGTTTATTTGTTTTTGACGGTCATGGCGTTCGTGTAAGCTCTGTCAAGTTTGGGTAGTCTTGGGTAGTAGATCGGGGAGTATTTTCTCGCTACATTGTAGTAGCAAGATTGTACTCCCCAATTTTTTGAGGCAGAGAAATGGGGATAAGCTTAACTGAAGTGGCCGACGCGACCGGCTACAGCCGTGCCCAGGTATGTCGGATTTTGGCGAAGGACTCGATAAAAATTACCTGAAAAACAATGGTTCATTTTCCCAATCGGCAGGGAAGCCCATCGACGGCATAAAACGCTTAGCCACTGGATAACGCTCAAATAGATCCACCAATGCTGGGCCCAATGGCGCGTCATAGCCCAACCCATTATAAATCTGTTGGACGGCAGCCAACACAGTATAAAGACGGTTCAGTTGATCTTCTTCCCGCTTGGTTGAGTCAGGACGGGTACGCACTAACGCCACACCGGGTGATAAAATACGCTTAATCCCTGTAGGTGCCGGCAAGTTGCGGTTAAACAGGCGCGAGTGATGCGCACAGTGGTTGCGTACTTGGTGAATGGCATCCACCCAAGCGCACAAGGTTTGGTACTTTTCGACGTTCAAGGTTTTCGCAAAGCGGTTCATCTTCAGTGCATTCACCTGATCGCTTTGCAAGCTCCGCATCAGCTTAGAGACATTACCGAATGTCATCAGCTCAATGGCGACCCAACCCGGCGGCAGATCGCGGAAAAACGGGCAATAGTCGTTGTAATACTTGCTGCGATAATGCTCGGCGAACTGCTCTTTGGAGTCTTTGAACATATCCCGCACACGACTAACGGTTTTGACCTGCTCGCCGTTTTCCTTAAATAAAGCCGAATCCAGATACCAAAACCGATTATCAGTTTGCTTGGTCATCCACTCCTCAAAACCAGAGCGGATCCCCACTTCTACTTTACCCACCACATCAAACACCAAATTACGTAACGCTTCATCAAACTGATAAAGGGCATAGCATTGCTCGAACGTGGTACCGGCTTGATAACGACGAGGGGGAGAGGACGACTCAGAGAACGGCAGCAAGTACGCTTTAAATCGGTAGTAACTGCACCGTTTAAGTACCCGAGCGGCAAAATCACGATCAGCAACGGTGATCCCTTGGGCAACCAGCTTATCGCACAGCTCAGCGGCACTCATATAAGGCTTGTTATAAGGCACACGCGCAGACAAAACGGACATCCTTGAGGCAAAAAAAAAGCTTCCACTCTTACGGGCGGCGAGCGCACCTGGAGGAAGCCATTGATAAATTAATTATGTGGGCGACGTGGGGCGTTGTCAACAGATACCAGCCACTACGACGAATCAAAGCGCTAAAGCTGTCATCAATGTGCATATATTGCTGCATAGTGAGACCTGAATTCAGAATTTTTTCGGGGTGTTTTTATTATTCTCTTTGATGAGATCCAGAATATTGGGTGATTACTGCCTAGCCGTTTAAGTGTAATACACCCAAAGCCCATTTAACGAATTACCAGTTAGATTCGGGAGCGACCTCACGCGAGACATAACGTGTTCCCTTCCATCGAACTATTCGGAATTTCCGGATGGTTGCACTTTGAACAAGCTCGCTTTCCTTGTAAATATTGACCAAGTGTTCATTAATCGTACGAATGTCTTTATCGGACAGCTCTGTCATTACAGCCTGAGAAAGCCACAATGTATCGGATTCAAAGCGGCACTCAACACGAGTTTGACCGTCTGCACTAGTGAAGAAAACAAACTCTCCTTGTGGAGCTTGAGGGATATGCTCTGTCATTCATTTCACCTTCTGCATCATTGATAGAACACGCTTATTCAAACCACTGCTTATTGGTAGACTTTTTCGACCTCAGCAAACGTAGTCACACTCTCTAGACGAGTTAGGGTTGTAAGTTTCATCGAATTTTTCATTGGGCGATGTAGCACGTTGGCCACCCAATGCCACTGCCATCTCAACTAGCCTACTGCCAACTTCGCCGCTTGCTGCCACATAAAGTTTGGCATCGGAGTGGCTAGCTCCCACGTAATATCCATCGGCTGAGATCCGGTGTGCGAGATATAATTCACTTCGCCAAAATTCACAAACCCCATGGTACGCCCGAATTCATCTTTAGTTTGCTCACGTACAAACAAAAACAGGCGCTTCCCTATCTTTTGATGTTGAATGTAATCTTTGCCGCGGCCTTTATCAGGGCGCGAGCTGTTTTGCGACTGCCAGTGAAAGCGTGACGCGTTAATCGCATAATCGTGATACATGGTCGTCGGAGAAAATTGCTTTTCATTTTTATCCAAGGTGACAAATAACAGTTCGATGTTTTGATCTTTAAGCGCATAGAGCCCCTCTCGTGCAGGCGGCTGCCGCTCCAACGTGGTAGCGCCAAACCCAACTAGAATTTGCTCACGCGCATATCGAGCATGAAGTCGCAATGGCACATCAGGCAAATCGTCCATCCTTAACTGCTCGTGCTTGGTTTGTGACAGTTTCCAGTCCAACACATCCATTAATTCTGTTTTGATGCCCAGCCGCCTTAACGCGGCAAAGCTTTGCGCAATGGATGAAAAGCCAAGAGCTGGCCCGGTTTGTTGCCAAACATCATAATGACACATGAGTCGATGCCGTTCGCTACCCGTATCAGGCGCAAAGTCTGTTTGGCAAAGCTGCTTTAAAAACTGTAGATAAGCATGATCATCAGTGGTTAAAATCCGCTGAAAAATCGCTTTATTGATTGTTTTAAGTGCACTTTCATCAACAGGGTAATCATTAGCCTTTAGCTCTGCTTTGAACACCAGTTCTGACCAACAGCCTCGCTTGTATAGTTCGTTCAAATCAATATGCGGATACAAGGTTAGGAAGTTCGCTAGCGTCAGCGGCAGGTGGGTGTGCTGAGGATATTGCCGAACCATTGCCACTAAGCGTCTTAGCGTTAGCGACGCTTTGCGAATGTTATCCAAGACCATTTCTAGCGTGCGCTTAGTAAGCTCAATACGACAGCCCAAAGGCGCATGGGGGAAGCCTTGTTCAATCTCATGGTTAATCGCTCGAGCGCTCTTGCCCACCAGCGCCCGAAACTTATTTGCAAAGTCATACTCAGGACGCGAATGACCGACAAAGTCGAGGACGGTACAGCAATCTTTGCCCTCGGCTAACCGTAAACCGCGGCCTAGCTGCTGAAGGAAAATGGTTAAACTCTCGGTGGGACGCAGAAACAACAAGGTATCCACTTCAGGAATATCGACCCCCTCGTTGAAAATATCAACCACACAAAGCACATTGATCTCACCGGCGCGCAGCGATTGCTGCTTTCGCTGGCGTTCATGCCGATTGTCGCTGGTCAACACATCCGCCTTAAGCCCTTGCAGTGAAAACTGTTGAGCCATGTATTGAGCGTGTTCTTTACTCACACAAAAAGCGAGCGCTTTCATACGGCTAAGATCCGTGATGATCTCGTTCATGCTGAGCAATATCTTATCCACCCGCGCTTGGTTGGAGGTATAGAGGTTAGTCAGCTGTGCAATATCATAGCGGCCACGTTGCCAAGGAATGGTCCGTAGATCGGTATCATCATCAATACCAAAATATTGGAATGGGCAAAGATGACGACGATTAATCGCCTCTGGCAACCGAATCTCAGCCGCAATAACGCCACCAAAATCCGCGAGAATATCGCCGCCATCATGACGCTCGGGCGTCGCCGTCAGACCCAGTAGTATTGACGGTGAAAAGTGGTGCAAAACCGCTCGATAACTGCTCGCGGCAATATGATGCACTTCATCAATCACAATGTAGTCATAGTAATCGGCCGTCAAGTTGAGCGTATCGAGCTGGTTGTTCAATGTTTGAATCGAGACAAACAGCTGCCGGTAATGATCTGGCGTGTGACCACCGACCCACAGCTCGCCAAAGGTGCTGTTACGTAATACCCCTCGATAGGCCGCACGCGCTTGCTTAAGGATTTCTTCACGATGGGCCACAAATAAAAAGTTGGCATCAGGGTGTTTTTTCAAAAAACGGGCAAAATCAAACGCAGAGATCAGTGTCTTACCAGTGCCTGTTGCCGCCACCACTAAATTGCGAAAACGTTGATGCGTCTGGCGCTCAACCGTCAGCTGCTCCAAAATCTCCTTCTGGTGAGGGAAAGGAGAGAGGTCGAAGAAAAACGTAGCACCATCTTCTTCGCCACCCCGCTGCTGCCGAAGGGCTTGATTCAGTTTTTCGGTACTTTTTACATCTCCGTCAAATCGTTCAAATTCATTCGAGGCCCAATACGTTTCAAAAGTGCTGAGTGATTTATTGATAATATGGGGGATTTCTTGCGAGGTGATTTTAAGGTTCCACTCCAAGCCATTCGTCAGTGCAGAATGAGAGAGGTTTGACGATCCGATATAACCGGTGTGATAGCCGGTCTCGCGCAGAAACAAATAGCTTTTTGCGTGAAGACGCTCGCGCTCAGTGTTGTAGCTTAACTTCACCTCGGTRTTGGGTAGGCTGGCTAAATACTCCACCGCTTTCGCGTCTGTCGCGCCCATGTATGATGTGGTGATGACCTTTAACTCGCGACCACTGCGGGTAAAGGCTTCCAGCTCTTTTCGAAAAATTCTTATCCCCGCCCATTTGATGAATGACACCAACCAATAAATTCTGTCTGCGGATAAAATCTCTCTTTTCAGCTCTGACTCCAATGAAAGACCCGCATTACTGCCACAAAAAAGCTCACTTTGCGTTAAGCCGGTGAGTGGGAAAACATCTTGCACATAACGCGCTAAATCAGATGCGATCGGGTTTTCAAACTCATAAAGGGCCGTCAGGATTTTCCCCTGACTCGCGAGCAAATTATCGTCGATAATGTCTTTATCGTGGATCTGGGTTTTCAGCCACAGCAAGAATTGGTTGGATAGTGTGATTTGCTGCTCTAGGCGATCGTCACTGGCAGGCACGGCGTCGAGCACATGGTGCAAAACATGCGATAAAAAGCGAGACAACCAAACTGACGCCTCGTTGCTGGTAAGCGTCCGCTCGCCAACATAGAATCGCTCTCGATCAATACGGCTCTCAATAAGCTGCGTTACCAGCTGCTCATAAATTCCGACCTGCTGCATTTTTTCCTTCCACGCGATGAGCCTGCATCACCTTACAAACCACGGGTTGTAGGCGTTATGAAAGGATCACTTTTCTATACTTTTCAAACAATAGCAACAAAGAGTTAAGTCACACTCTCGTCTGAGGTCTACACAAAGTGACTTCACAGGTAACAATGTGTAGACCTAAGGCGGGCATAAAGGCTTTCAACCAATCAAAACTCAACGATATTTTTTGCTAACAACACTGGGTCTGCCTGAGGTGAACCCAATCATTTAAGCAAATCACTCAAGCGATTTAATAATGCTTTGCGACGGCTATTAGCTGCTATAAAGCGCTTAAACTGCTGATCAAAGGACGCAGAATTATCGTGAAGCTGATAGGCCTCAAAGAGCTGATGTAAATAGCGTGACGCCGCATCATAGCCACTAGGACAAGTGCGATCCGCTTGCTCGTGCGCTTGCTGCCAGTAGTGGTCACGCTGGTTGTAGAGATCTATTAAGGCTTGTTCTTTTTCTGCTTTTTCAATGGCTAGTTTTTTTGCAAGTGCCTCGGCTTGTTGTTGCTCAAACTGTCGTTGTGCGGTTGCAATATAGGGAGCCACGAGGTCGGGGTTTAACCAATACTGATAAGTTTCGTCTTTGTTGGCTGGTTCTTTTCGCGTCAGTGCTACGGCTTGGTGACGAGTTAATTGGCCTCGCTCAAACAACGTGCGTAATAGTGTGTTTTTCTCCGCTTCCGTGAGCGTTTTGAGCCAATCTTCAAACTGCAACTGGGTGTGTTTGGCTGGGTGACTGGGCTGTTCATTCAGCACCATCGTAAGCGCTTTAACCCAAGGTAAGGGAATCGCATACAGAGCAGCAAAAGCCTGTAATCCTTCGCTAAGGCGCTCAAAATCGAATTGGATTAACGGTATCGCGTCAAGCTCATCATCGTCATCTACCGCTTTGAGCCACGCTAAGTACATAAGCCGCCAGTCACCTTGGATTAACTGATTGCGTAGACCGGGTAAATGCTGGAAAAAATCGTCAGCATCTCCATCATCAAAATACGCACCATACTCTTCGATAGAGAAAGTGAGCAATTGCCACTCATCGGTTTGACGAACCTTAAAACCATCGTTCGATAATCCAAGCATGGCATCGGGTATGGTCCCAACAGGTAGTTTGATGTAGGCATCCATCGAGCCCCAGTTGGCATAGTAAAAACCGATATCGAAGTGCTTTAGCATGATCTCATATGCCTTAGCCTTTAGATCGCTAAAGTTGTAAACCACCTGGAAAGACGTTGCCGTGATATCGGCTCGGCGTGAAATGGCTCTGAGTGCTTGGCGCGCGGTGCTGTCTAAATACCCATCTAAGCGCTCAAATTTATAGTATTGATATTCGCTCACGATGCCCTGCTATCGGTTAATGTGGAATTGAAAGGTTTGCGCTAACAGCGGCTGAGTCTGAGCGGTGAGCGCAATGGGTTCGCCGTTTATAAAACGCCTTGGATCCATCGTCACAAATCCCCAAAACTGCAAAAAGCGCGCAATAAATCGCGTTTCGATAAGTCCGCTTAACAACGCTTCCGGCGGGGCGTAATCGTCCGTTGGGAACGCCTTTAACACATCGGGAAAAGCAACCATCACTTCTTGAGTAAGCTGATCGACGCTGTGATGCGCTTGTATGCGCCACAACATGAATACCCAAAAGGTGCGCAAATCAACATCGTATTCAAAGCTATCTAAATACGCCCAGTTATATTTGCCGGTTGCAGCTGCCAGCATCGGCTTAAAAAAGGCTTGCACGCCCATGTCTTGATACTGTTTTTGCGCCGCTTTTTTCACATGATAACGGCCGCTGCGTCGGTAGATAATACCGCTAATTTCGGCCAGCACGCGGGTATAGTGCAAGGCATTGAATTTGTCTTCGTTAAACCCAGCAAACTCGCTGATACTAATGTGGCGTTGGAATTGAGAAACTGAAAACTCAGGCAATAATTCACTGGCTTGTTTGACCAACTTAGCCGGTAAGTTGCCTTTGCTGGTTGCTTTAAAAGCACCGCCTTGCGCCATCGCATGTTCAAGCATCAGAGCCAAATATCGCATCACTGGGCTGGCGGAAAGATCGGCGGGTGTCGTGATCGTCACCCACTGTAATTGATCAAACGGCGCATAAAGCCAATTGGTCATTTGCGTGGGTGTCACACCACAAAAATCGGGATGAGGTTGATTATTGCGATCCTGCACTTGGCGCTGTAACACAGCATTGAGTTCATCGATACTCATACCTGGGTTATTCGCCAGCATGGTTTCAGCGTCATCAACAACTTGCGCATGTTGCTTAGACACACCGTCCATACAACACCGTTTGAATTTTTTACCACTGCCACAATGGCAAGGATCGTTGCGACCGAGCTTCATTACTGTCCCCTCGCATTTTTATTGAAGCAGCGCGGCATTTTCCTGTTTACGCTGACCCAGCGTCTTAGCAATTGCAGATACTGTGGTTTTTCTAACCCCTTGCTGCTTTGCGAGATGCGTAAATTGGCTGATAGCTTCTGCCACTTCTTCAATAACTCGCCTTGCATCATGCCAACTCCCATAGCCAGCACTTGCTGCAAGTTTTTGCATTACCTTAAGCGGTGGCGCTTTGCCATACCCACCAAATGCAGTGGCATGCTCGTTAAATGGATGCGGGCTGTAGGTGACATCGTAAAAAGGCGCAAGGTTCCATTGACCGTCGTCCGCTTGTAAAAACGCCCAGTTTTTACTGTGATCATCTTGGTTAGACGACAGTAGATTAAAAACGGCACGGCGAAATTGCAGCTGTCCCGCAGCTGGAGATTGACATAATTGACGGCTGGCTTTGATCAAGTCAATGTAATCTAAACTTGGCGTTCGAAAATCTGCATCCAGCAATCCGCAGGCACTGTGCATATGCAAGCGGCCCGTGCTATGTCCACTCACTAAATCGGCTTGTCCAGCGACATAATCAAAACGCTTGAGCGCCAACCATGCAACCGCACCACTTTTTGTTGGTGCCTCAATAAGTTGCCAGCGTGGGGGTTGGCATTTAGCTTGCTCAGCCATTTGCAAATATACCGCCTCACACAAACCTTCTTCATGCCCGAGTGCTAGATTTTTCGAGGTAAACTTAACCAGCCACGCTTCATCACCTCGCTGTGCAAAGGTGCGACATTGCTCAATTTCCCCCGTCGGCATATAAATCTGTGCTTTTGGTCTTGCTCCACCCGAACTACCACCAGCGACTAGTGCTGCCAATACCTGTTGAGTATGCCCATCTAACTTCTCATGGTTATTATCCATATAGTCTGACATTGAAGCATCGAAAAGCGTTTGAGCCTCTAAGCCCAAGGTTGCTAGATTAATATCAGCGTGCGTCGAGGCTGAAAACTCAGACACCGGAGAAAAAGACAACGCCCCGATGCCTTTATCACCGACAAAGGCCAATCTGTCCATCGCCGTTAATTGATTCGGCAGGATGCCTTTTTGCCGGAAAACACGATCTTGTAACATCATGCCCCAACCATCAGGCAAACAATCCCCAAATACGCCATGCACCCCTTGATGAGGCTGTTTAGGTGCGGCTTGTACTTGCATGCTCGACTGTAAAGTAAACGGTGATAAATTGCCAAACTGCTGCAAATAGCCGTCTGTATACTGAAAAAAAACACCTTGCCGATTCTGAGCCAAGATCCCTACAGCAACCTGCTCTCCTGAACTTAACGTACGGGTGACAGTAAGCTTTTGAATCGGTCTAAAACTCATCTTTTAGTACCTCATCAATACTCGAGGGCGCAGTGACGCGCTCTTTATGCGGCTGGGTGAGCTGATAAAGCCTATCCAATGAGTCTAGGGTCTGCCAAAGCAACAGCAATTGGCGAAAGGAAATTTGTCCAGTCAGCTCAAACTTTTTAATCGTTGAGGCAGGCACGCAGCTTCGCTTTGCCAGTGCCGATCGTGAGAGCTTTGCGCGCTGACGCAACGCCCGTAAATAAGCAGCATAGGCTTGGCTTACATCGGTATCATCCAGTAAGGTGAAATTCATCTTCAATGGCCATTGGATATTATTATATCTAATATAGCGGAAAATAAACCAAATTGGCTACTATTATATCCAAAAACCCCATGTCTTCCATCAAGCTTTTGCTGATGAAGCACCCCCGATGTTGGATATCCAACTACTGGGGGTTACCTCATTTTTACCAGAGGGGCCTGGGCGTGTACTTAACTCACCGCTTCAGGCTTTTTTTCGGCCACCGGTTGCTCGGCACGGCGCTTATGTTTGCGGTATTTAGGATGGGTGATCGGAATGGCAGAGAGCAGCGTTTGGGTGTACTCGTGCTGCGGCTGATGGTAGACGGTTTCGGTCGGCCCTTCTTCCACCACATGACCAAAGTACATCACTGCCACCTTATCGGAGATATGACGGACCACCGATAARTCGTGCGAGATAAAAATCATCGCCAAGTTCATCTCTTGCTGGAGYTTCAACAACAGATTAAGAATTTGTGCCTGCACCGAYACATCCAARGCGGAGACSGACTCGTCACAAATCAGCAGTTTCGGTTTGAGGGCGATCGCCCGGGCAATACCAATCCGCTGCCGCTGACCGCCCGAAAACTCATGCGGGTAGCGGTTTACCGCATCGTGGGGCAAGCCGACTTTATCCAACAGCTCAAGCACCCATTGGCGACGCTCTTTCGCGGTACCAACATTGTGAATAATAAAGGGCTCTTCTAAGATCCCGCCGATGGTATGGCGCTGGTTGAGCGACTCGAGCGGGTCTTGAAAGACAATCTGCATGTCTTTACGCAGTGGCCGCATCTGACGTGGCGACAACGGGGTGATGTCTTTACCTTCAAAGAAGATCTTACCCTCGGTGGGTTCAAACAACTTGAGAATGGTACGACCCAGGGTACTTTTGCCACACCCCGACTCCCCCACCAGACCAAGTGTTTCACCTTGTGACACCGACAACGATACGCCATCGACGGCTTTAATGGTGTAACCTTGACGAAGCAGGCCTTTGCCGGAGACAAAATACTGCTTCAGATTTTCTACTCTGAGGACTTCCTTGCTCATCGCGTTCTCCTGCAACTATGTCGATGATGGCGCTGCATCAAAGTCTTCCAACGGGCGAATATCAATCATCTGCTTGGGTTGGTGAGTACGCCCCGGCATTAACCCCAGCAAACGCTTGGTATACGGATGGGCGGGGTTGTCAAATAAAGTAAAAATATCGGCCCGTTCGCGAATTTGGCCATCGTACATCACCGCCACGTCGTCACACACCTCGGCGACCACGCCCAGATCGTGGGTGATAAAAATCACCGCCATGCCGGTTTCTTCTTGCAGCTCGTTAATCAAGTCCAAAATCGAGGCCTGCACCGTCACATCTAGGGCGGTGGTTGGCTCATCACATATCAAGATATCGGGCTTACAGGCCAGTGCCATGGCAATCATGACCCGTTGGCGCATCCCACCAGACAGGTTGTGCGGATACTCATTGAGACGCTTTTCAGGCAGTGGGATTTTTACCTTGTTCATCATATCCAATGCGCAGGCATACCGGGCTTTTTTATCCAGCTCCGGGCGGTGCAACATCAAGACTTCATTGATTTGCCGACCAATGGTATGCACAGGGTTCAGCGCCGTCATTGGGTCTTGAAAGATAATCGAGATCCGATTACCGCGCATTGCATAGCGCTCTTTGGCGGGCAAGGTCACCAAGTCTGTCCCGCGATACAGAATCTCGCCGCCGGTCACTTGCCCATAGGGTTTAGGCAGCAAGCCCATAATTGACATCGCAGTAACACTTTTGCCACTGCCCGACTCTCCCACCAAGCCGAGCGTGCGCCCGGCTTTTACTTCAAAGCTCACCCCGTGAAGTACCTCACGGGGGCCATTGTCAGTGGTAAAATTAACGGTCAAATCCTTAACCGAAAGAATGACATCCTGGGTCATAAGCGCCTCTACAGCTTGTATCTGTCATCAATGATGGTCACCGGCTCAAAGGCTTTATCGTCGTCCATGGCCTCTTCGGTGGCGTCTTTCATCTCTTCATCAATCCAGAAGGTGCCAAAGCCCATCACGCGGCCACTGGTGACCATGTTTTCGGTGCGCTTGGTCATCGCGTTATCTGGGATTTGTACATAACGCCAAAAACCTTGACGCACATACGGCACCATGTACCCCGGTACAATCACACTGGCCTCTGAGATTTTGGTGCGGATTTGATGCGACAGCTGATACTTTTTAGCCGTATCAAACTCGCTTTTATAGGCCATGATCAGCTTATCCAATGCCGGTGAGCTGTAGTTAGAGTGATTGTTTGTTTGCGTTTTATTGGCGTTATCCGAGTGGAAGTACTCCCAATAGGCCGGAATTTCCGAGGTACCCATATTAAGAAAGGCCAACTGATGCTTTTTCTCGAGTACGTATTTAAACGCCGATGAGCCATCGACCAAGTTAATAGTAAATTCCAATCCCGCTCGCTTGGCCTGCTCTTTTAAGTAAGCAATGCGTGGTGTGTGCTGCTGATACCCATAAGTAATCGCGAAGCTTAAACGCTCGCCTTTGTCATTGACGCGAATACCATCGGCGCCAACCTGGTCAAAGCCGGCTTGTTCGAAATGGCTGATCGCTTTTTTAGGATCAAACGGTGGCGGCGTTGCACCGTCATTGTCGTATTCACCATGACCAAAGCCCATTGCATGCGGTTTACGCGAGTAATCGCCACGGGTGATTTTTTCAATCATGCCGTCAAAATCGGTGGCATAGAGAATCCCTTTGCGTACATTAATGTCATCCAGCATTGGCATGGCCGAGTTCATCCACAAACCGCCCGCGCCAACCGGCACYTCGTTATACCCCCAGAACTTGGTGATATAGCCTTTTTTATAAGGTTCAGATTGGGTTTTTTCATGCCAGATATCTGGAAGTACCAAATCGAACACATCCAAATTGCCCTTTTCAAAATGCTTCATGGCAATGTCGTTATCGCGGATCACGCGCATTCGAATACGCTCAACATTGTAGCGATTTTGGTAATAGGGGTTGGTATAACCCCACCAATCGTCGACATGATTAAAGGTAAGTCGTCGTCCTTTTTGCACACGGCCCAGCTCATAGGGCCCCATGGTGGGCTCGGCTTTAAAGTTATAGCGGCGCACATAGTCGTCAGCAATGCCGTCTTGGTTTTCATCTTTGCGCGGATTAGCGTAAAAATGCGCAGGGCGCGGAATTAAGCTTCCTAAGGTATACATTAATTCTTCTTGGTTTTTCTCTACTGCACTCGATATGGCCACAGTATGCGCGTCGATTTTCTCCACGCTACCAATGGTGTTGGTGTAATAGTCGTTATACCAAGGGGCAACAATGTCTTTAGAGCGATAAAACTGCATCATAAAGACAAAATCATCGGCGGTCATTGGTTCGCCATCTGACCAAGTCGCTTCTGGGTTAAGCTTAAAATAGATGGTTTTGTTGTCGTCACTAAATGCCCACTCGTTGGCCAAATCCGGGATCCATTCCAGTGTATCTGGGTGGCGCTTTACCAGTGAGGGCATTTCATCAAGAAAGTAACTGCGCAGGCCTGAGTTTGAATCCGGCCCCACGGTGCGTAATGTCTGCGGGAAACTCTGCAAGTGGGTACGCAGTGTACCGCCGCGCTTGGCGTCGGGAGAGCCAATTTTAGGCGCATCCCAGTTGGTTTGCCAATTGAGATTTGCAGGCAATTCCGCCGCCCAGCCGCTGAGGCTAAACAGGGAAACGGAGGTAGCAAGGATCAGTTTTTTCATCGTGATGTCCTTATCTTGATGCACACATTGCTTGTTATATTTAAAAATTGCTTGTTGTATTTAAAATCAGTCATAACGGGTGAACTTTTTCGGATCAAACGCGGCTCGGACCGCTTCCCCAATAAAGGTCACCATCACCAACACCAACACCAGAGACGACACCACAGAGGCAACAATCCATGGCGCATCCAGATTTGATTTACCTTGCTGTAACAGCTCGCCCCAACTTGGCGTCGGTGGCATCAGCCCCAAACCGAGGTAATCCAGCGCCGTTAACGCGGTAATATTGAGGGCGATGGTAAAGGGCGCCAAGGTCACAATCATCACCATGGTGTTGGGCAAAATATGGCGAAACAGGATCCGGCTAGTAGAGGCACCCAATGCRCGCGCCGCCATCACATAATCACGCGACGATTCTTTGTACGTCATGGTGCGCATATACCAGGTAATCGCCATCCAGCCGAATAGCACATTAATCGCGACGAACAGGGCAAACGTGGGTTGGAGAATCGAGACTAGAATCATGATCACGTACAAAAACGGCACCATCGACCAAACCTCGATAAAGCGTTGGAAAAACAAATCAAACTTACCGCCCCAAAACCCCATCGCACAGCCCACGGCGGTGCCAATCGCATAAGACGCAGCCATGGTCAGTAACGCAAAGCCCATGGCAATACGAAAGCCGTATACCAGGCGGGCGAGAATGTCGCGGCCGATATCATCAGTACCGAGATAATGCTTGTCTGCGGCACTTGGCGCCGTGGGCGGAAAGTCGCCACTAAAGTCTTGCTCAAGCGGGTTCCACGGCACCAGTGGCATGACTACATAATTGTCGCCACTTTGTGCCTCGAAAGCTTTATCGAGCTGACGATAATTGACTTCGCTGGTGCCTACTTGGCCAAAGTCGCGCGCTAAATACACATCGCTCATCACAGGGAAGTAATAGTTGCCGTCGTATTTGACCATTAACGCTTTACTGTTGATCAACAGCTCGGCAAATAGCGACAGCACCAACATGGTGGTCAAGATCRTAAACGACCAGTAACCACGTTTAATTTGCTTAAAACTGCGGATTTTCTTTTGAGTTAAAGGGCTAATCGTCAACATATCAAGATCCAAACTTCACGCGAGGGTCAATCAAGGCAACACAGATATCAGAGATGATATTGCCCGCCAGCAGTAATAGCGCATTGATGGCAACAATCCCCATCACCACCGGATAGTCACGCTCCATAATCGATTCATAGCCGAGCAAACCAATGCCGTTGATGTTAAAAATCACCTCAATCAAAAATGCACCGGTCATAAAGAACAATAAAGAGTTACCAAAATGGCTGGCTATCGGAATCAAGCTGTTGCGCAGCGCATGCTTGCGTACCGCCGAACGAAACGGTAACCCTTTGGCAATGGCGGTGCGAATATAGTCCGCGGAGAGGTTTTCCATCAGGTTGTTTTTCATCGTCATGGTCAAAGTGGCAAAATCACCAATCAGATAACAAATCAGCGGCAGTACCGCATGCCACATCACATCTTTGGCGCGCTCCCAAAAACTGGTCGCGTCGTAGTAGGCATCGCCAACAAAGCCCCCCATCGGGAACCATTCTAGGTGATAGCTAAACAAGGTGATCAGCAATACCCCCACCACATAGCCGGGTAAGGCAAAACCAATAAAGATCAGTACCGAGGAGGAGGAGTCAAACACCGAGCCGTGCTTGAGGGCTTTGTAATACCCGAGCGGGAGAGAAATAAAATAACTGATAAAGAAGGTCATCCCGCCATAAAACAGCGACACCGGCAGGCGCTCGGCAATCATATCCGCGACCGGCTCGTAATAGCGCGTCGACTCACCTAAATCAAAATTGGCCAACTTTCCTAACCAATCCATATAGGCTTCAACGACGGGTTTATCGAGACCATAAAAGGCGCGCAAATCGTCCATTTGCGCTTCAGACAAGGCCGAGCTATCTCCTGCACGTTGCAAGCTCGAGCCGCCATCACCTTGTGCTTGCATTTGGGTCATCATTCGCTCAACCGGCCCACCAGGCACAAGACGCGTGATACCGAAAATCAAAATGGTGATCCCAAGAAACGTCGGTATCACTAAAAGAAACCGACGTATAAAGTACGACAGCATAGTCCACTACTCCCTGTTAACTGTCTAGGCCTGCTGACATCTAAACAAGCCGCTTTATTTGTCTATAGTATCGCGGCGTCAGTGCCATCCTAGGCGTCGTCGGGCTTCCCCTTACATGACACACGATACTTCAGGTTTCTATATTTATCTTGATTTATCACCACGATCAACGGTCCATGTCCATGTGGCCTGATTTTTTTTCTCTTTCGATAGCAGGTACTTACAAATCAAAAAAAACGATATTCCTTCATATTACAACCCGATGACAGCATATGAAAAAATAACAAACTGAGTAACAACTCTAGTTTTTTACCCTATTTATTTGCATAAAATTCCGATAGTTCTCTTTTCCATCCTTGTCAAACTTTTATCATTTTAAAAGCTAAAACACCCAATATAAAAGGAAGGAAGGGGAATCACCTCATACTCGCCCTTAGTAAAAATCATGCACTCATTAACCATTTTTATAGTCACCCACTACGCAAATGTTAAAAGGTTTCATATTCTAAATTAACAAACCTTAACAGCATGACACACTTCATTTGTCCACCACTCGACATC